>JBOHYO010000152.1:0-2027 GCA_050737935.1 Rhodanobacteraceae bacterium | reverse complement strand
CCTGCGGCACGCAAACCGGCACCGCGCCGCGCAAGCTCGAAGTGAAAGTCGGACAGTTCCTCGACAAAAGACGATCGCTAGAATGATCGACTCGGCCTTTCGGCCGGATCCGCGGCTTCGCGCATGCATCTCGCCTGCAACCTCATCCTCAACACCGACAGCTACAAGGCCAGTCACTGGCTGCAATATCCGCCGGGTGTCGACGCCACGTTCTTTTATTTGGAAAGCCGTGGCGGCGAATACGAGCGCACGCTGTTCTTCGGGCTGCAGTCGATCCTGAAGGAGTATCTGTCACAGCCGGTAACGGCGGCGATGATCGACGAAGCGAAAGCATTCTTCGCCGCGCACGGCGAACCGTTCAATGAGGCCGGTTGGCGGCACGTCGTCGACGCACACAATGGAAAACTCCCGCTGCGCATCCGCGCGGTAGCGGAAGGCACGGTGGTACCGACGCACCAGGCGCTGATGACGAGCGAGAGCACCTGCCCCGATTGTTTCTGGGTTCCGTCTTACGTCGAAACGCTGTTGATGCGCGTGTGGTATCCGGTCACCGTCGCGACCGTCAGTTGGCACGTCAAGCAGACGATCCGCGAATATCTCGACAAGACCAGCGACGATGCGGCCGCGCAGCTTCCGTTCAAGCTGCACGATTTCGGTTCGCGCGGTGTGTCCAGCGCGGAGTCGGCGGCGCTGGGCGGGATGGCGCACCTCGTCAACTTCAAGGGTACCGACACGGTGCTTGGCGTGCTGGCGGCGCGCGAGTATTACGGCGAAGCCATGGCGGGCTTTTCGATTCCCGCCGCCGAGCACAGCACCATCACCGCGTGGGGCAAGGATCGAGAGGTCGACGCGTACCGCAACATGCTGCGCCAGTTCGCCAAGCCGGGCGCGGTGGTGGCGTGCGTGTCGGACAGCTACGATGTGTTCCGTGCGATCAGGGAAATGTGGGGCGGCGCGCTGCGCGAGGAGGTGATCGCGAGCGGTGCAACGCTGGTGGTGCGACCCGACTCCGGCGATCCCGCGGACATCGTGCACCGCACCCTCAAGATGTTGAACGCCGCATTCGGCAGCACAGTCAACGCCAAGGGCTATCGCGTCCTGAACCACGTCCGCGTGATCCAGGGTGACGGCGTCAATCCCGATTCGATCCGCGCGATCCTCGAGCGCATCACCCGCGCGAAGTATTCCGCCGACAATCTCACCTTCGGGATGGGTGGCGCACTGCTGCAGAAGCTGGACCGCGATACCCAGAGGTTCGCGTTGAAGTGTTCGGCCGCGCGCATCGACGGCAAGTGGACAGATGTGTTCAAGGATCCGGTCACCGACCATGCGAAGGCCTCGCGGCCCGGTCGGCTGACATTGGCTCGACATCGCGAACACGGCACTTTCAAGACCATCGCGCTGCCGGATGGCGCGGTCGACGCGGACGCCGCAATACTCGGAGCGGGCTGGGAAGACGCGATGTCGACGGTGTGGCAAAACGGCGACCTGCTTCGCGACTGGACGTTCCTGGAAGTGCGCGGCCGCAGCGAGCATCGTTGAACGAATGATTCATTGGAGCGAACGGAAGACCGCATGGACATCGTTCACGACACCGGCGCACGCCAATTCCACGTGGACGTGGATGGCCATCGCGGCGAGCTCGACTACATTCTGCACGGCCGCGTGATGACCATCACCCATACCGGCGTGCCGCCCGCCATCGCCGGACGCGGGGTGGCCGCGGAATTGACGCGCGCTACGCTCGACGCCGCGCGCCGCGAAGGCTGGAAGGTGGTGCCGGCGTGTTCGTACGCCGCGGCGTTCATCCGCCGGCATCCGGAGTTCGCCGACGTGCTGGGCTAGCGCGGGGCCTTGCATCACGACCCCGACGGTTTCGGTACACTCCCTACCCTTTCACGCCTCGGGGAGACTCGCATGCCTGCCAAGCCCACTCCGGACAAGCCGGCCACCGAGAAGCCCGCGGCGGCGCCCGGCAAGCCCCCCGAAAAGCTGCATTTCATCTCCGGGCTGCCGCGCTCGGGCAG
>JBOHYO010000151.1:0-2553 GCA_050737935.1 Rhodanobacteraceae bacterium | reverse complement strand
ATCTCGACGCGCCCGGCAGCGCGCTCGCGCACGTGTGGAGCCACACCGTCGGTAGTGGCCGTGCACAGCTCGCGTTGCGCGCCGACTGGCAGGCGCAGATGCGCAAGACCCGTGCCGAACTCGGCGTGCGCCACGTGCGTTTCCATGGACTCCTGAACGACGAGATGTGCACGTACCTCATCGAGTGCGACCAGGACGTGTACTCGTTCTTCAACGCCGACCAGATCTTCGACTTCCTGGTCTCGATCGGCATGAAGCCGTTCGTGGAACTGTCGTTCATGCCGACCGCCCTGCAGAGCGGCGGCGACATCGTGTTCTTCTACAAGGCCAACGTCACGCCGCCTCGCGATTACGCCAAGTGGGCGGACCTGATCACGCGCCTCGTCAGGCACTGGGTCGCGCGCTACGGTATCGACGAGGTGCGGTCGTGGTATTTCGAGGTGTGGAACGAGCCCGACCTCGGCGCGTTCTGGAAGGGCTCGAAGGACGACTACTTCAAGCTGTACCAATACACCGCCAATGCCATCAAGAACATCGACGGGCAAATTCGCGTGGGCGGCCCGGCCACCGCCAACGACGAATGGCTGCCGGGCTTCCTGGATTTCTGCGAAGCCAATCGACTGCCGGTGGATTTCGTCTCGACCCACCACTACCCCACCGATTCACTCGGCAAACCGGGCGATGACACCGAGACGCAACTGGCCGACGCACCGCGCGACGTGTTGATCCAGCGGGTGCGCAAGGTGCGCACCACCGTCGGCGACAGGAAGCTGTGCTACACCGAGTGGAACTCATCGTCCAACCCGTTCTTCGAATTCCACGACGAGCCTTATGCGGCCGCGTTCCTGTTCAAGAACATGCTGGACGTGGCTGACCTCGTGCACTGTTATAGCTGGTGGACCTTCAGCGACATCTTCGAGGAGAACTATTTCTCGTCGAAGCCGTTCCACGGCAGCTTTGGCCTGATGACCATCCATGGCATTGCCAAACCGAGCTACCGCGCGATGCAGTTGCTGCACGGCCTCGGCGGCGAGCGGCTGCCGGTGGAGGGCTCGCATCCGACCGTGGATGCATGGGCGGTGCGCAGCGACGCCGACCACGTCGACCTGCTCGCGACCAACCACGCGTTCCCGCACCAGGATATTGCGACAGAGTCGGTCACCTGGCACGTGCAGGCCCCACGGAAGCCAGCTTCGGCGAGCGTGCTTCGCGTGGACGACAGTCACTGCAATAGCCGCCAGGCCTGGCTCGACATGGGCTCGCCCGATTACCTCGATCGAGACCAGGTCGTGGCGCTCGAGGAAGCCTCGCGCCTGCAGCCAGCGCCGGTGCCGATCACGGCGCAGGAAGGCGGCTTCGACATCCGGATCAGCCTGCCGCCGCACGCGATCGCTGCGGTCCGGATCGAGCTGGCACGCGGGGAATGAGGATGGCCGCGGGACGACGAATGGTCCAGCGTTCCCCCACCGACGAGGCGATGCTCGGCGACCTGCAGCGCAAGGCGTTCCGGTTCTTCGAGCACCACGTCGATCCCGCCACCGGGCTGGTGCTCGATTCCACGAGGCCCGGACAGCCGGTCAGCATCGCCGCGGTCGGGTTTGCGCTGGCGAGCTATCCCGTCGGCGTCGAGCGCGGCTTCATGCGCCGCAGCACCGCGCTCAAACACACGCTGGCTGCGGTCAGGTTCTTCGATGAAGCCGACCAGTCCGGAGCTGCGGACGGCGTCGGTCACCACGGTTTCTTCTACCACTTCCTCCAGGCCGACACCGCAACGCGAGCGTGGAAATGCGAAATTTCCACCATCGATACCGCGCTGCTGCTGGCAGGCGTGATCCAGGCGGCAGCGTATTTCGATCGCGACACGGCGCACGAGCGCGAGGTGCGTGAGCGTGCGCTGTCGATCTATGCGCGGGCCGACTGGCGCTGGGCACTGAAGGACAACAACACCGTCGCGCTCGGCTGGAAGCCAGAGATCGGGTTTCTCACCTACGGCTGGCGCGGGTACGACGAGTCGTTGATCCTGCACGTACTTGCGCTGGCCGCGCCACGCTTCCGCCTGGAGCCGGTCACCTACGACGCCTGGACCGCGAGTTTCCGCTGGCGGCACCTGTACGGCGAGGACGTGCTGTACGCCGGTCCATTGTTCATCCACCAGTTCTCGCACATCTGGCTGGACCTGCGCGGCATCCGCGACCGCTACATGACCACCAAGCATACCGATTACTTCGAAAACAGCCGGGTCGCGACCCAGATCCACCGCCAGTACGCGATCCGCAATCCGCGCAAGTTCATCGGCTACGAAAAGAACTGCTGGGGTTTCTCCGCCACCGATGGCCCCGGCAACGCAAGGGCGGCGTTCCGCGGCCGCAAGCGGCAGTTCTATGACTACACCGCGCGCGGAGCACCGTTCGGTCCTGACGACGGCACCATTTCGCCATGGGCGGCGATCGCCTCGCTGCCGTTCGCGCCAGGCATCGTCATGGAAGAAATCCGTCATCTGGAGGAGCTGATCGGCCACGCCCCCGCAGGCTATGGTTTCCATGCGTCGTTCAA
>JBOHYO010000150.1:0-5575 GCA_050737935.1 Rhodanobacteraceae bacterium | reverse complement strand
GCTGTTGGGCTTCTCCCGGAACAAGTCCGGGATCAACCCAACCTACGCAAAGCAGGTGGCACGGAGTGCTCTTGCAGGTTGGCGCCGAGCGCAGCGAAGCCCAACGAGCCACCATTCATCCCGCAAGCCGCAGTTTCGATGGCTGTTGGGCTTCTCCCGGAACAAGTCCGGGATCAACCCAACCTACCGAAGCCGCAAGGCAGCGAAACCGTGCTCAGGTAGGTTGGCGCTGAGCGCAGCGAAGCCCAACGAGTCACGGTTCCACCGCTCGCAAAGCAGCCGCACCGAAGTATTCTTGTAGGTTGGCGCCGAGCGCACGAAGCCCAACGAGTCAACGCTCATCTCGCGCCGCCGCTTCGATTCCTGTTGGGCTTCTCCCGGAACAAGTCCGGGATCAACCCAACCTACCCAAAGCAGGCTGCACCGGAGTGCTGGATTGCCCTACAGGCCCGCAAGCTCGCCCATGTGCGCGCGGTAATAACGCAGTTCCTCGATCGAATCGCGAATGTCCGAGAGCGCCGTGTGCGCCGAATCCTTGCTGAAGCCCTTGTAGATGTCGGGCGCCCATCGGCGCGCGAGCTCCTTCAAGGTGGACACGTCGAGGTTGCGGTAATGGAAGTAGCGCTCGAGCGTCGGCATCTGCCTGTGCAGGAAGCGACGGTCTTGGCAGATCGAGTTGCCGCACATCGGCGACCTGCCCGGCACCGCCCATGTCTCCAGGAACGCCAGTGTCTCGGCCTCGGCCTGCGCGTGATCCACGCCCGATTCGAGTACGCGTTGCCACAACCCGGACTTGCCGTGCTGGTGGCGGTTCCAGTCATCCATCGCGAGCAGCCGCGCCTCCCCGTGACGGATCACGAACTGCGGCCCGGCCGCCAGGACGTTGAGATCACGGTCGGTGACCACGGTGGCAATTTCGATGATCGAATCGGTGTCCGGGAGCAGCCCGGTCATTTCGAGATCGATCCAGATCAGGTTGTCGCTCGCGCATCCGCTCATCGTGCCCTCCGGTGGTGCAGTCTAGCAACACATCGGCGGCGCACGGATTGTCACGCGTACATCGCTCCCCTACGCTGCCCTGATGCCTGCCCCGACCCTGCTGTGGTACGACTACGAAACCACCGGCACCGATCCGGCGCGCGACCGGCCTGTCCAGTTCGCCGCCATGAGGACCGACGCCGACCTGCGGCCGCTTGGCGATCCCGAAGTCCTGTATTGCCGTCCCGCGCGGGACGTACTGCCCCATCCGGAAGCTTGCCTCATCACCGGCATCGCGCCGCAGGACGCCGAACGCGACGGCCTGATCGAATCGGAGTTCGCGGCGGCGGTGCACGAGCGGATGGCCGAACCGGGCACCTGCTCGACCGGCTACAACTCGATTCGCTTCGACGACGAGGTCAACCGCAACCTGTTCTACCGCAACTTCTTCGATCCCTACGAGCACGTGTGGAAGAACGGCAACTCGCGCTGGGACATCATGGATCTCGCGCGCGCCTGCTACGCGTTGCGCCCGGCGGGGATCGAATGGCCGGTGCGGGAGGACGGCGCGCCGTCGTTCAAGCTGGAGCACCTGGCGGCCGCCAACCACCTCGGGCAGCGGCGCGCGCACGATGCGCTGTCGGACGTCGAAGCGACCCTCGCGCTGGCGCGCCTGCTGCGCGAACGCCAGCCCCGCCTGTACGGCTGGTGCTTCGCGCTGCGCGACAAGAACGCCGCGTCGCCGAAACTGGCCTCGGCGCTGCCGACGCTGCAACCGCTGCTGCACGTGTCCGGGCGCTACGCGCCGGCACGCGGATGCCTCGCGATGGTCGTGCCGATCGCCGAACATCCGACCCGCGCCGGCACGTTCATCGTCGCCGACCTGGACGTCGACCCCGACGGCTGGATCGACCTCGATCCCGCCGATCTCGCCGAGCGGATGTTCACCCGGCGGGTGGATCTGCCGGACGGGATCGAACGGCCGCCGCTCAAGGAAGTGCACGCCAACCGCTCACCGTTCCTTGCACCTGTCGAGACGCTGCGCGACGTGGATGTGCTGCGCATCTGCCTCGACCAGGATCGCTGCCTGCGGCACCTCGAGCGCATCCGTGCGAGCATCGGGCTGGCCGAGCGGGTGCGCAGCGCCTTCGCCGCCCGGGTTCCGGGGCGGACGGATCGCGATGATCCCGAACTCGCGATGTATTCCGGGTTCCCCTCGCCCGCCGACAAGCGTCGTTGCGACCAGGTGCGCGCGACGCCACCGACGCAGCTCGGCACGACCGACTTCGGATTCGCCGACCCGCGTTATCCCGAACTGCTGTTCCGTTACCGCGCCCGCAACTGGCCCGACACCCTGGATGCGAACGAGCGCGATCGCTGGCTCGCGTTCGTGCGCGACAAATGGACCCGTGACAACAACGTCGCCGGCCTGACGCTGCAACAATACTTCGCGTGCATCGCGCGGCTCCGCAACGACATCCCGCCAGGCCCGAAACAGGCGCTGCTGGACTGGCTGCAGGCCTGGGGTGAAACCGTCCGGCAGGAATTCGAACTCCGTGAAAGCCCCGGTCAACTGGTGTGATCTTCGTTCCCGCTCCCATGGTCCCGCTTCCACAACCACGCACCGTTGCTCCGCGATGCTCGCTGCCGCGTGACCCACGGGAGCGGAAATCAGAACCGACCTGCCACCCTTGATCGGAGATTCCCTGGAACCATGCCGCAAGCCTACTTCTCGCCCGCGACCTTCCGTTTCCTGCGTGCGCTCCGGCGCAACAACAACCGCACGTGGTTCAAGGCGCACCAGGCGCGCTACGAACACGAAGTCCGCGAGCCGTTTCTGCAACTGATCGCCGATCTGCAGGCGCCGCTCGCGAAGATCAGCCCGCACTACCGCGCCGATCCGCGCAAAGTCGGCGGCTCGCTGTTCCGGGTGCAACGCGACACCCGCTTCAGCCACGACAAGGTGCCGTACAAACCCTGGGCCGGCGCACGCCTCTTCCACGAGCGGCGGCGCGAAATCGCCGCGCCATCGTTCTACGTGCAGATCGCGCCCGGCGACTGCTTCGTCGGCGCAGGCTTGTGGCATCCGGAAAACCACACGCTGCGCAACATCCGAACCTTCATCGTCGACAACCCCGCGGCGTGGAAGCGCGCGGCGCACAGCCGTGCATTCCGGGGCCGGTACGAGTTGCGGGGCGAGTCGCTGGTGCGCCCGCCGCACGGCTTCCCGCCCGATCACCCGCTCGTCGACGACCTGAAGCGCAAGAGCTTCGCCGCCGGCATCGCGTTCGACGACGCGCTGGCGTGCTCGCCGAAGCTGCTGCCGCTCGTGGCCGACCATTGCAAGCGACTGGCGCCGCTGGTCGATTACCTGTGCGCCGCCCAGAACCTGGAGTTCTGAACCGACGAGGTATTGCCAAGTTCCGCAGCGCGGCACTGCCGCCACGGCGGACGATGTCCGCCCTGCGGTTGTCACGCTTCCGCGAAGGGAAACGCGATCACGTCGCGGATATCGTCGGCGCCGAGCAAGTGCATCAGCAGGCGATCGACACCCAGCGCAACGCCAGCGCAGTTGGGTAGGTCATCGAGCACCGCCAACAGGTTTTCGTCCAGCGGAAGCTCGTCCAGGCCACGCTCGCGGCGACGCAGGTTTTCTTGTTCGAAGCGCATGCGCTGCTCGGCGGCGTCGTTCAACTCGTGGTAGCCGTTCGCGAGTTCGTAGGGCCCGAGATATAGCTCAAAACGTTCGGCCACGGGCGGATTCCCGGCACGGATGCGCGCCAGCGAGCACTGCGAGGCGGGAAAGTCGTACACGATGGTGATGCGGTCGCTCGGGAGCGCCGGTTGCAGGCAGTGCGTCACCAGCAGGTCCAGCCAGTCGTCGCGCCCCAGTCCATCGGATTCGATTCGAAACTCCGCGAGCGGCGCGCGCAACGCGGCCTCGTCCACCTCGAATGGATCGAGCCGCAAGTGATCGCGGAACCAGTCGCGATAATTCGTCGTCACCACCGGCGCATCACGCTGTACCAGCGCCAGCGCCGCGCGCACCAGTTGCGCGCATTCCAGCATCAGCCGGCGATGGTCGAACCCGACCCGATACCACTCCAGCATCGTGAATTCCGGGTTGTGGGCGGAGCCCGCCTCGCCGTTGCGGAAAACCCGTCCGAGTTCGTAGCAGTCGCCGAAGCCCGACGCGAGGAGACGCTTCATCGGGTACTCGGCCGAAGTACGCAAATAGCGCGTGCGCGCACCGGCGACAAGCGGCCCGGCAAACGCGGTGACGAACCCGGCAATGTTCGGTTCGGTGTTGCCGGCCGCCGAAAGGATGGGCGTCTCCACCTCCGTGACGCCACGATGCGCGAAGAAATCGCGGATCAGCGCGTTGAGCCGCGCCCGCAGGCAGAGCGCCTGCTGCTTCGCGACGGCAGCGTTCATGTGGTCCATGCGGCGTTCTGCAGGATCACCCGGCCGCCTTCGCGATCGACGTAGGTGCGGCCGACGCGCTCCCAATAGGGATTGTCGCTGGACACGCGCCGGAAGCCGGCGGCCTCCATGGCTTCGCAGCGCTCCATCCAGTGTGCTTTGTCGGGCAGGTAAAAGACCAGCAGGTTTTCCGGGTGCGGCGGGGGCGGGGCCGGCTCATCCAGGGCATGGATGAATTCCAGGTGATACGGAGCCCGCGAATGCCCGACTACCGCACCGTCGAAGCCCTCGTGGCCGTGCCATTGCGCGAGCACTTCGAAGTCGAGTCCGCGTGCGTACTGTCCCGCCAACGCGTCGACATCCGCGCAGGCGCGGGCGACCCGCATCACCACGCCCTTCATGCCGCCAGCCCGTGTTCTTTCAGCAGCGCCAGGAACTGGGCCTCGTTGCGAACCTCGACGCCGAGCGATTCGGCCTTCTCGAGCTTGGACCCGGAGGCTTCGCCAGCAACGACGAAACTGGTTTTCTTCGACACCGAACCCGCGACCTTGGCGCCCAGTGCCTCCAGCTTGTCCTTGGCCTCGTCGCGGGTCAGCGCCGCAAGCGTGCCGGTCAGCACGACCGTCTGGCCTGCCAGCGGGCCATCGCCGACCCGTCGCGGCGCCGTCTCCTTCCACTGCACGCCCGCGTCGCGGAGCGACGCGATGGCCGCGCGGTTGCGCCTTTCGGCGAAGAATGCGACGATGTGACCGGCCATGATCGAACCGACGTCGGCGACGGCGGTGAGTTCGGCCTCGTCCGCCCCCGCCAGGGCATCCAGCGAACCGAAATGGCGGGCTAGGGTCTTCGCGGTGGCTTCGCCGACATCCGGGATGCCGAGCGCGAGCAGGAACCGTTCCAGCGTGGTGTCTTTGCTGGCTTCGATCGCTTCGACGAGCTTTGCGGCCCAGCGGGTGGCGACCTTGCCTTTCTTCGCAGTATCCGGGGTTGATCGGTCCCGCTCGTCCGCGCGGCACTTCATTTCGAGGAAGTCCTCGAGCGCCAATTTGTACAGGTCGGCGATCGAATGCACGCAGTCGAATTCGATCAGGTCTTCGATGTAGCGGTCGCCCAGGCCATCGATGTCCATGGCGCGCCGCGACGCGAAATGCACGATGGCTTCCTTGCGCTGCGC
>JBOHYO010000149.1:0-6343 GCA_050737935.1 Rhodanobacteraceae bacterium | reverse complement strand
GACCCTGGAAGCGGTCGGCTGCGAGGCGCCGGTGGGTTCCCACTGCATGGTCGACTGCGCCGATGGCAGCAGCATGGAAACCGAAGTGGTGGGATTCGCCGACGGTCGCCTGTACCTGATGCCGATCGGCACCCTGCACGGCGTGCTGCCGAATGCGCGGGTACGTCCGTGCCCGCACGACGCCGGGATTCCGGTCGGTGACACACTGCTTGGCCGCGTAATCGATGCCACTTGCACGCCGCTCGATGGCCGCGGTCCGCTGCGCGCCGGCCAACACACATCGCTGAAGCGCGCGCCGATCAACCCGATGCAACGCCAACCGATTTCGCAACCGCTGGACGTCGGCGTGCGTGCGATCAACGCGCTGCTGACGGTCGGACGCGGCCAGCGCATGGGCCTGTTCGCGGGCTCCGGCGTCGGCAAGTCGACCCTGCTCGGCATGATGACCCGCTTCACCAATGCCGACGTGGTGGTGGTGGGCCTGATTGGCGAACGCGGCCGCGAAGTGAAGGAATTCGTGGATCAGATCCTAGGCGCGGAAGGCCGCCGCCGCGCGGTGATCGTCGCCGAACCGGCCGACGCACCGCCGCTGTCGCGCCTGCGCGGCGCACAGGTCGCCACCGCGATCGCCGAACACTTCCGCGATCGCGGTCTGCGCGTGCTGCTGTTGATGGATTCGCTGACCCGCTACGCGCAGGCGCAACGCGAGATCGCGCTGGCGATCGGCGAGCCGCCCGCGACCAAGGGTTATCCGCCCTCGGTGTTCGCGCTGATGCCGGCACTGGTCGAACGCGCCGGCAACGACGCCGACGGACGCGGTTCGATCACCGCGTTCTATACCGTGCTGACCGAAGGCGACGACCACCGCCACGACCCCATCGCCGACGCCGCGCGCGCGATCCTCGACGGCCACATCGTGCTGTCGCGCGACCTCGCCGAAGCCGGCCACTACCCTGCCATCGACATCGAGGCCTCGATCAGCCGCGTGATGCCGGCGGTGGTGCCGATGGCGCAGCAGAAACTCGCGCAGCGCTTCCGGCAGGTGTATTCCGCCTACAGCCAGCAGCGTGACCTGATCACGATCGGCGCCTACCAGAAGGGCAGCGATCCGCGGGTGGACGAAGCGATCGCGCTGTGGCCATCACTGAGCGCGTTCCTGCAGCAGGAAGTCTCCCAGGCGATCGACCTTGACTCGGCCGTCCATGCATTGGCCGACGTGCTGGCCAAGGACGAGGCCGAACCGACCGCCGGGGCAGCGGCATGAACGCGCCGCGTTCGCAACGCCTGCAACGGGTCACGGACATCGCCGGGCGCCGCACCGACGAGGCGGCCCAGGTCCTCGCGCGATGCCTGCAGATGCTCGACGTCGCCCGCCAGCAATTGCAGGAGCTCGAGCAGTTTCGTCTCGACTACGCGCAGGCGCCGACTGCGGCGGGGCAACCGGGCATGTCGGTAGCCGAACTTCGCAACCGCCAACAGTTCGTCGCACGAATCGACCAGGCCATCCTCCAGCAACGGCACGAGATCGAGCAGCACGCGCGTCACCTTGCCCAGGCGCGTGCCGCGTGGATCGAATCGCACAGCCGCAGCGCGGCCTTGGAAACCGTCACCGAACGCTACCGCAGCCGCGAGCAGGGCAGCAAGGAACGCGCCGAACAGGCAGCGATGGACGAGCGCATGCAGCGGCGAAAGCGTCCCTGGAAGGACACCTGAAATCGTCGCCTGATGCGCGACGCGATCACGCCCGGAAGCCGTCCCCGCCGCTGGCACGCAACCTGCAGCCTCCAACCCATCCACGGTTTCTGCCGGATCCCGCCATGAGCAGCCTCGTCGTCCCCGCCGCACCGCCACCCACCACCACCGGCAACGGCGCCGGCAACGGCACCGCCAACAGCGCTGCGCCGGCGGCCGGCGATGGCCGCTTCGGCGACACCCTGCGGGAGACGCAAGCACGGCCGGAAACGCAGCCCCGTGGCCGCGCGGCGGCCCAAGACCCCGCGCCGAAACACACCGGCGACAATTCCGACGCCGACAAGCAAGGTCACTCGAAAGACGACGAACACGCCGGCAAACAGGCCGACGCGAAGCGCCGTGATTCCACCGTCGAAGTTGCCCAGGCGCTGCCGATCGCGGTTGCGCTGGCGCCTCCGACCGCGGCAATGACGCGGCAACTGCCTGTCGCCAGCGGCAAACCCTTGCCGGCCGCGCCGGCCAAGGCGCCTGCCGCGATGGCCGCGCTGGCTGCCACGGCGATCACGCAGGCACAAGTAACTGCCGGCCCCGGCGGCGGACCCGTCGCCACTGCTGCCGTCACGGTGCCCGACGGAGATCCCGGCCCCTCGGCCGACCTGCAGACGTCGATATCCGGGACCGACCCGCAGGCCGAAGCCAAGGTAGCAAAGGACTCCGCTCCCTTGCGTCTCGGTCCCGATGACTTCAGTGCGAACCTGACGCAGCTCGTGGGCCTGCATTCCGCACCCGCCTCCAGCCCCGCGCAGCCGCCCGTGCAGATCGCCATGCAGGCGACGCCGGGGCCGACGCCGCAGTTCGCGCAGGAAACCGCCCAGCACGTCGCATGGCTGGTCGGACAGGGCATCCAGAAGGCCGAGATCCGGCTCAATCCCGGCAAGCTCGGCCCGATCCACGTCGAGATCGCCACCCATCACGATCGCGTCGACGTCAACTTCGCAGTACAGCATCCGCAAACCGTCAACGCCCTGCAGCAGACGCTGCCGCAATTGCAACACATGCTGGCGCAGCAGGGGCTCAACCTCGGCCAGGCCTCGGTCGGCCAGCAGGCACCCGGCCAGCAGCACGCAGCGTTCGCGCAACACGCCGTCGCTGGCGGCAGCGGCCATGATGGCGGCAATGCCGAGCCCGACGCCCCGCCGGCCTGGCGCACCCTGCGGATCGCCACGCCCGGCCGCGTTGACGATTTCGCCTGAGCGCAGCCGAACGGCGGAACAAGCGCCCACGTTCGATACATGCATGTAGAGTTCGGCGCGGCCGTTCTGCGAGCACCAAGCGAAGTTTCAGCGGAAACCGTCATGCCCGGCGCGTGATTGCGTCGCGCGCGTGGCGCGCTCCTGCATAGGTTTTGTAGGAGCGGGCCATGCCCGCGATCCGCCCCATCGGCGAGCGGAATCAAGACAAGGCATCGCCGGTTGCCGGCGCCACTCCGAGGCCGGCGCGCCAAGGGTCCGGCACGGCCCCGATCGCGAGGCGTCGCGAGCGCGTCAAGAATCCGCCACGATCGTGCGATGGTCCAAAAAACTCCTTGTACTACGCCAACTTGCGTCGCGTCTCGACATGGCATGGCGTTTGCATCTGCAGGGTTCGACTCCCCACGTTGATGCGAGACGCCCATGCCCGCGGAAGCAACCCACGCCGAAGCAGCCCCCGCTGCCCCGGCCAAGAAAAGCAAGAAGAAGTCCCTGCTGCTGATCGCGGCCGCGGTCGTCATCGTCGCGCTGGCCGGCGGCGGCTACTTCGCTTTCGCGCACCACGGCAAGAGCGGACCCCCGAAGCCGGTGCTCAGCAAGACCGCGGAGTACTACCCGCTCGATCCGTCCATCGTCGTCAACTTCACCGATGATCGTGCGATCCGCTTCCTGCAGGTCGGCATCAGCCTGATGTCGCACGACCCGAAGGCGATCGAAGCCGCGAAGGCCGCCGAGCCGCAGATCCGCAACGCGCTGCTGCTGTTGTTCAGCAGCCAGTCCTTCGAAACACTCGCCTCGCCCAAGGGCAAGCTCGAACTGCAGAAGCAGTCGCTGCAGAAGGTGCAGGACATCGTCAAGCAGTCGCTGGGGCGGCCCGGGATCGAGGCCGTGTACTTCACCAGCTTCGTGATGCAGTGACGGACCGGACACGGCCATGAATGACGTCCTCAGCCAGGAAGAAATCGACGCACTGCTCGACGGCGTGCACAGCGGCAATGTCGAGACCGAAACGGACAGCCCGCCGGCCGGCACCGCGCAGACCTACGACTTCACGCAGCAGGACCGCATCGTGCGCGGCCGGCTGCCGACGCTCGAGATGGTCAACGACCGTTTCGCACGCTATTTCCGCACCGGCCTGTTCAACGTGCTGCGCAAGGGCTGCGAAGTTTCGGTGCAGGGCACGAGCATGATGAAGTTCGCGGACTACGTGAACTCGCTGGAGATGCCCAGCAACCTCAACCTGACGCGCGTGCATCCGCTGCGCGGCACCGCGCTGACCGTGCTCGAACCGAGCCTGGTGTTCTCGGTGGTCGACAACTTTTTCGGCGGCGACGGGCGCTTCCACGCCCGCATCGAGGGCCGCGACTTCACGCCCACCGAGCACCGGGTGATCCAGATCGTGCTGCACGAGGTATTCACCGCGATGGTGGAGGCCTGGATGCCGGTGATGAAGCTGGATTTCGAATTCGTCAACTCCGAAATCAATCCGCAGTTCGCCAACATTGTCAGCCCCACCGAGACGGTGGTGGTTTCACGCTTCCAGATCGGCCTGGACGGCGGCGGCGGCCAGGTGCACCTCACCATGCCCTACGCCATGGTCGAGCCGATCCGCGAACTGCTGGACGGCGGCGTGCAGAGCGACCACCTCGAGCGCGACGAGCGCTGGACCCAGAGCCTGCACGAGGAAGTGCTGGACGCCGAGGTCGAGATCACCGCCTTGCTCGGTCGCGCGAGCCTTTCACTCCGCGATTTCATGGCATTGCGCCCGGGCGACGTGATCACCGTTCCCCGCCCCGACCGCGTCACGGTCTACGCCGAGGACGTGCCGGTGTTCCGCGGCCGCTTCGGCGCGCATGAAGGCAACAAGGCAATCGGATTCGAACAACTGTTGCGCCGCCCGGAACTGCCGGCCGGCGTCGCTGACAACCACCCCCGCAAGCAGAAAGAGGCAGAACAGGCATGAACTCCACCGCAACCAGCGGCGCCAGCGCCGCGACGGCCGAAAAACTGCAGCCCGAAACGCTGCACGTCGACGCCGGCGGCAACGCCGAGGTGAACATGGACGTGATCCTGGACGTGCCGGTGACCATGGCCATGGAAGTCGGCCGCACCCGCATTTCGATCCGCAACCTGCTGCAGCTCAACCAGGGCTCGGTGGTGGAACTGGATCGCGCGGCCGGGGAACCGCTCGACGTGTTCGTCAACGGCACCCTGGTGGCGCACGGCGAGGTCGTGGTCATCAACGAGAAATTCGGCATCCGGCTGACCGACGTGATCAGTCCCGCCGAGCGCGTGCGCAAACTGAAATGACCATGTTGTTCGGACACGTCGCCGCGATGGCGGCGGCCAGCGCTGCGCCAGCCGCAGCGACCACCGGCGGCTTCGGCGAATTGCTGCGCGTGGTGCTCAGCCTGATCGCGGTGGTGGTGATGATCCTCGCGGTCGGTTGGCTTACGCGCCGGATGCAGGCGCGCGTGCGTCCCGGCGGCCAGCGCATGCGTTGCCTCGAGACCCTCGCGGTCGGCGTCAAGGAAAAGGTGTTGTTGCTGGAGGTTGGCGAGCGCCAGTTGCTGGTCGGTGCGTCGCCCTCCGGGCTGCGCACGCTGCTGGTGCTGGACGAAGCACTTCCGCCGCCGAAGCCGCAGACCGGGATGCCCACCGCGGTGGGCAACTTCCGCGACATCCTCTCGCAATGGAGAAGGCCGCGATGAAGCGCGCATTCCTCGCTGCGATGGTGCTGCTGGCGCTGCTGCTGCCGGGGTTCGCGCACGCCGCCGCAACGGCGGGCCCGGGTCTCCCGGCGCTGACGGTGCACACCGGAAGCGATGGCGCCCAGACCTGGAGCCTGTCGATCCAGTTGCTGGCGCTGATGACCGCGCTGACCCTGCTGCCGGCGATCCTGCTGATGATGACCTCGTTCACGCGGATCATCATCGTGCTCGGGTTCCTGCGCCAGGCGTTGGGCACGCAGTCCGCGCCTCCCAACCAGGTGCTGCTCGGCCTCGCGCTGTTCCTGACCCTGTTCGTGATGTCGCCGGTGCTCGGCCGCGCCTACACCCAGGGTCTGAAGCCCTACATGGACGGCCAGCTCACCGCCGAGCAGGCGTTGCCGAAAGTCGCCACGCCGTTCAAGAAATTCATGCTTGACCAGACCCGCGACGCCGACCTGCAGCTTTTCAGCAAGCTCGCCGGTGAAAAACCGTATGCCTCGCGCGCCGACGTACCGTTCCAGGTCGCGGTGCCCGCATTCGTGACCAGCGAATTGAAGACCGCCTTCCAGATGGGCTTCCTGCTGTTCGTGCCGTTCCTGATCATCGACCTCGTGGTCGCGAGCGTACTGATGTCGATGGGCATGATGATGGTCTCGCCGATGATTATCTCGCTGCCGTTCAAGATCATGC
>JBOHYO010000148.1:0-3185 GCA_050737935.1 Rhodanobacteraceae bacterium | reverse complement strand
GGCCTCCGCGGCACTCGCTGGCGGCGCCTGCGCGGATGTGTCAACATAATCCTTCGACATGCGCTTTTCCGGGGGCTGTCATGAAACACCTGACGTTGTGGGTGACGGTGCTGGTGTTGGGAGCGATGCCGCTCGCAGCGGCGGCGCTCGATTATGGCCCGAATCGCCCGCTGCTTGCCGTGGAAAACGGTGCGCCGCATGCGCCGGACGCCCAGGCGCGTGCCGAATCCACGGGCGCGATGGCGAAACCCGACGTCGCCAGCGTGGCCGATGTCGAGGCCGAAGCCTCCGATGCCGCACCCGTAGTAGCGCCGCGGGTCACGCCCGCGACCTCGCCAGGCGCGCCGCGCCCGGGCCAGGCACCCTCCGCGAGCAACAAGCCCCGCAGCAAGATCGCCAGGCCTGCGACGGCGCCGAGCCCTGCGTCCTGGCAATCGTTGCTGCCGGGTTCGATCCAGTAATCGGCCTGATTCGCCTCAAGGCTCGTTGATGCGGACGTGGAAGCACGCGCCGCCGAGTTCGGCGGAGCGGTCAACCTGCAGCGTGCCGCGGTAGGAACGCACGATGTCCTCGACGATCGCGAGCCCGATGCCGTGCCCCTGCACGCGCTCGTCGCCGCGGACCCCCCGTTGCAACACCCTGTCGAGGTGTTCCTGGGGGATGCCTGCACCATCGTCCTCGACCCGGATGTCCAGGCCCAGGCGCCAGGCGCGCCGATTCTCCGGCGCAACCTTTTTCACACTCAGCAGGACCCGGTGGTCGGCCCACTTGAAGGCATTCTCCAGCAGGTTGCCAAGCAGTTCCAGCAAGTCGCCCTCCTCGCCGAAGAAATTCGCACCCTCGTCGATGTCGAATTCGCAGAGGATGTTCTTGCCTGCATAGACGCGTTCGAGGCTGCGCACCACGGCTTCGGCGTGGTGCTGGACCGGCACCGCCGCCGCGAAGGTGGAGTGGCCTGACATCTTCGCCCGCGCGAGCTGGTAGGCGACGATCTGGTCCATCTGCTGCACCTGCAAGAGGAGATCGTTGCGGACATCGTCTTTGCGTTCGCCGGATTCCAGCCGCGAGCGCGCCACCGCCAACGGCGTCTTCAAGCTGTGCGCGAGGTCATCGAGCGTGTTGCGGTATCGCTTCAGGTGTTCGCGTTCGCTCTCGATGAAGCGATTCAGGCCGCGCGTCAGCACCGCAACCTCGCGGGGATAGGGGCCGCTCAGCCGATCGGCGCTCCCGCGCTCGATTTTCGCGAGGTCGCGCGCCACGCGCCTGAGCGGCGAGAAGCTCCAGCGCAACAGGATCTGCTGCAGCACCAGCAGCGCAAGCCCCAGCGCACCGAGCCAGCCGAACAGCGTGCGGCGATACGCTACCAGGCGCGCATGCAACAACGCGTCGTTCTCGGCGACATAAATGGTGAGGTGATAGCTCTTCTGGTCTCGCGATATCCAGTCGATACCTTGACTCAGGACGTACAAGGACCCTGCCGCAGTTTCGAGCGGCCCCTCGAACCGCGCTGGCCCCGGCGACAGCAACGCGTCGAAGGGCAACTCGCGACCAAGCGTCGACTGCGTCTCGAAGAGCACCCCGTTCTCGCCCACCATCACGACATACAGCCCGGAACCCGGCCGTCCAAAATCCGGATTCGGCGGCGTCACGTCCGGCGGAATGGCGCGACCCGAACGGCTGCTGACATCGAAGCCGGCGAGGTAGGTGTAGGCATAGCTTTGCAACTGCGCGCTCAGGCCCTCCAACGCCGCGTGAGCGTACGCGCGATCAAGTGCGAAACCGGTAATGCCGAGAAACCCGATCAGCACCAGCAGGGTGGCGATCGTCGACCGCGAGACCAGCGAAAGCGGCCTGCGCGAAGTGCTGTCCTCCAAAGCCATTCCGCTCGGTTCCTTGCTCGGCCACGCCCGACCGATGGCCGTGATGATCGCCGCGGGCAGCATGCGAAGGGAACCCGGCAAACGGGGCGCGACTTATTCGGCCACCGTCTCGTCGCGTGGAATCGCGAAGCGGTAGCCGCGCCCGCGCACGGTTTCGATCGGCCTCAGGCTGGCCTCGGGATCAAGCTTGCGGCGCAGACGGCCGATGAACACTTCCAGCACGTTGGAATCACGATCGAAATCCTGCTGGTAGATGTGCTCGGTCAGGTCGGCCTTCGACACCAGTTCCCCGGCGTGCAGCATCAGGAACTCCAGCACCTTGTACTCGTAGCTGGTCAGGTCGGTGGGCCGGCCCTCGACCGTCACCGTCTGCGCCGTGGTATCCAGCCGCACCGGTCCGCACGACAGCACCGGCTTGGACCAGCCCGACGCACGCCGCACCAGCGCGTTGATGCGCGCCAGCAACTCCTCGACGTGGAACGGCTTGACCAGGTAGTCGTCCGCGCCGAATTTCAGTCCTTCCACCTTGTCCTGCCACGACGAGCGCGCGGTCAGGATCAGGATCGGGTAGCTGTGGCCTTCCTTGCGGAGGATTTCGACCAGTTCCATGCCCGACATCTTGGGCAGGCCGAGGTCCACGATCGCAAGGTCGAACGGCACCTCGCGGCCTAGGTACAGGCCTTCCTCACCGTCGGCGGCGGCGTCCACCGCGAAGCCGTCGCGTTTCAGTCGCGCGGCGAGCGTCTCGCGCAGCGGCGCTTCGTCTTCCACCAAACGGATTCGCATCAGTGCCCTCCTTGATCGGAATCGGGTCGGTCCTGCCTGGATTGCGAGCGCGGCTTCGAGCGCAATTGCATCACCCGCACCTGGCCCTGCGGGGTCAGGACCTTGACGCGGTAGACCTTCCCCTGGCCATGCTGGATGGTATCGGCCGCAAGGATATGCCCGCTCGTCTGGTGTTGCACCTGTTTGACCGCCTGCTCCAGGCTCGCCGGCCGCGGGGGCGAGGACGGCGGCGCAGCCGGCGGCGGCTTGCGCGCAAGCGCGACCGCCGCGCACAGACACAGCGCGCCAGCCAGCACCCTTGGAAGTACTCTGAATTTCATGCCACCCAATGCGAATCGTGCGAATTCTTCCAGACGATCATGCGGTGACGCATTGAATTCGTGCTGAACACGCGTCCCGCGTGCCCGGCCGCCGCCGGCATCACGCCACCTTGCGGGCGGGGGGCAGCCCGACTTCGCGCAGCGCCGCCTCGATGGTCTCCCAGCCCGCCCCGGCCCGCCTCGCCTGCTCGGAAAGCCG
>JBOHYO010000147.1:0-2820 GCA_050737935.1 Rhodanobacteraceae bacterium | reverse complement strand
CGACGGCGCCGTGAAATACACCGACTGGGCCATCGGTGACTTCATCCGGCGCGCGCGGGCCAAGCCGTATTTCAGGGACACCGTGTTCGTGATCACCGCCGACCACTGCGCCGACAGTTCCGGCAAGGCGCGTATCCCGATCAACCGGTATCGCATCCCGTTGCTGATCTACTCGCCCGCGCACATCGCGCCGCGGCATGTCGAGCGCATGATCTCGCAGATCGACATTCCACCGACCCTGCTCGGCCTGTTGCACTTCAGCTACCGCAGCCGGTTCTTCGGCCATGATGTGCTGGACTTGCCGCCGGAGCGCGACCGCGCATTTCCGTCGACCTACCAGAACCTCGGATACCTGCGCGGCGATCGCCTGACCGTCCTCTCGCCCGGCAGCGAGGTGGAGCAGGTCAAGCCGGATCCGCTTACCGGCAGCGCGGTGCCGTACCCGCAGGTGGACCAGGCCGAAGTGGACCAGGCCATCGCGGCCTACCAGGTGGCCTACGACGAATTCCACAGCGGCCGCATGCGCTGGCGCGCCAGCGATGCCGCGCCGGTGCAGCCGTTGCCTGCTTCGGCGGCATCCGCGGCGCCCGCGGACGACAAAGCCGGCGGCTCCTGAATTCCCGGAACGGGCTGCGCTATCCAAGGCGCCCCCCGCGAGTGTCGGCGCAACATGTAAGCGCTCGTCATTCCGGCGAAGGCCGGAATCCAGTCGCTCTCCCTTCTCCCTCCGGCAGAAGGGGCGTGAAACGCCGCCTTTTCTTTTGCGCGCAGCGCCGGCCGGCTTTGTCCCTTCTCCCTTCGGGAGAAGGTGGCGCGCAGCGCCGGATGAGGGTTCGGACACTCGCGAGACAGCAAAAGCAGCTCGTCATCCCGGGCTGCCGCGCTGTTTGCGGGCAGAACCCGGACTTCGAAGGCAGGAGCCGGAGCGAACATCGGCGACGCCGATGGCCCGAAGGGCGAGCCGCAGGATGCGGCGAGTAATCCAGCTCTTTCTCATTGATCGAGGACCGCCACGCGCTGTGCAGCGCGACGAGTAGTCCGGCGCCTTTGCTTTCCGGCTCTGAAGCTATACTCCTTCCATGTCGCGACTCGCCGACCAGGTCACGCAGGCGATTGCGGCCTTCAGGGGCTGCAGGACGGAACCCGCCCTGATCGGCGGGTTGGCGCTGGCGGCGCATGACGTAGTGCGGGCTACCCGCGATGTGGATTTCCTGGTGGATGCCGACGATGCGCAAAACGTCCACGATGCGTTGACGGCATTGGGGTACGAATGCGTCCACCGCAGTCAGGATGCCGCGAATTACGTTCGCGACGATCAAGGGCTGGATGTGCTGTACGCGCATCGCCCGGTCGCACGCAAACTGCTGGATCGCGCGGATACTCGCGACACCGTGATGGGGCGGCTTCGCGTCATAAGCGCTGAAGGCTTGATCGGTTTCAAATTGCAGGCGCTGGTCAATGCTCCGGAACGCGGACGCGATCGGGATGACATTCTCGCGTTGCTGCGCACCGGGCGAGGCACACTCGACATGCCCGAAGTCCGAGACTACTTCGCATTGTTCGATCGACTGGATTTGCTGGATGAATTGCTCGGGCAAATCGATCATGACGCGGGCTGACGACGCCCGATATCCCTTGGCGGGTCCCGCCGTGGAATCCCGGCCGCAGGCTCCGACCAGTTCAGACTTGTCCGACTGGGTCGATCTGATGGACGTAGTCGAAATGCTATGTCCGGCGTGGCCGGAGCGGCCGGCGATTGCAGAACAAGGGGCGGTCTACAAACTCTGACAAAAATACGCCTGCATCAGCGAGCGTGCGCGCATGCAGCAACCGACGCTGTATTGAAAGAGGGGACTAAAAAGCTTTGCGGTCCCATTTCGCGTCCACATTTTGCGGTCGGTTAATTATCTCCGTCCCTTTTGGACCTGCGACACGACCGCTTCCGCCACGCGAATCCCGTCCGCGGCGGCGGAGAGAATCCCCCCTGCGTAGCCGGCGCCTTCGCCCGCGGGCCAAAGTCGCCGGGTGTTGAGGCTTTGCAAGTCTTCGATGCGACGACGGATGCGGATGGGTGACGAGGTGCGGGTTTCGACGCCGGTGAGCATCGCGTCGGGAATCGCATAGCCGCGGATCCGGCGGGCGAAGATCGGGATGGCGGTGCGGATGGCGGCAATGGCGTAGTCGGGCAGGGCGGTCGAAAGGTCGGTCAGGCGCACGCCCGGCTGGTAGGAAGGCGAGACGTCGCCAAGCGCCGTGGTGGCGCGGCCGGCCAGGAAGTCTTCGACGCGCTGGGCCGGTGCGTTGTAGTCGCCGCCGCCGAGCTCGAAGGCGTGGGTTTCCCAGTGCTGCTGCAACGCGATGCCGGCCAGCGGACCTGCGCCGTGGGCCGCATAGTCGGCGGGCGTGATGTCGCACACCAGCGCCGCGTTGGCGTTGCGTTCGTTGCGCGAGTATTGGCTCATGCCGTTGGTCACCACGCGCCCGGCCTCGCTGGTGGCGGCCACCACGGTACCGCCGGGGCACATGCAGAAACTGTAGACCGAGCGGCCGTCCTGACCGTGGTGTACGAGGTGATAGTCGGCCGCGCCGAGGATGGCGTGGCCGGCCTGCTGGCCGAAGCGCGCCTGGTCGATCAGTGATTGGGGGTGCTCGATGCGAAAGCCGATCGAGAACGGTTTGGGCTCGAGGTACACGCCGCGCGCCTGCAACATCGCAAACGTGACGCGGGCGCAATGGCCCAGCGCCAGGATGACGTGGTCGCTGCGCAAGGTTTCGCCGCTGGCGAGGCTGACCCCGCGCAAGCAGCGTTCGCCTTGGCTA
>JBOHYO010000146.1:0-7676 GCA_050737935.1 Rhodanobacteraceae bacterium | reverse complement strand
ATGTGATCATCGGCACGATCTTTCTCACCGTGCAGCTGATCCGCGCTTACAAGGGCCACTTCACCCAGCGCCACCACTTCGGATTCGAGGCGGCGGCGTGGTACTGGCACTTCGTCGACGTGGTGTGGCTGTGCCTGTTCCTGTTTGTTTATATCTTGTAGGGACCAGGGACCGGCACAACATCAGCTCGCGTAGCCCGGACGGAGCCGTGCAACGGCGCAATCCGGGACATTCGCGCGAGAAACTTCCCGGATTGATTCGCAACATCCATGTTGCTCACCCTCCGGGCCGGCTGCGCCGTTCGCGTTTGCTATCCTGCAAACGCAGTCGTTGCACGGCATCCGGGCTACGATAATCCCGGTCCCGGTCCCCGTTGATTCAGCGCACCACGACACCGTGCGGGTGCAGGATCCCGGTGGCGATCCCCACGATGATCAGGATGATCAGGAGGGCCGAGAACGCGACGCGCCGCGTCAGCGCCCAAGCCGTGCGGTTGCTGCCGCTGCGGTCGGTCATCATGAAGTACAAAGCCTGCCCCAGTTCGAAGATCACCACCAGAAACACGATGACCAGGACGATCTTGTATAGGGTGGTGGCGGACATGGGTAGCGTGCGGCTGGAAACCACGATTATACCGGCGCGAAACAGGCGCCCCGCGGCGTGCCGGTCATGATGCGGATCCGTCGACCGAGCGTATTTGCTGTGCTGCTGACGCTTGTCGGGATCGGCGTGTTCTGCGCCCTCGGCGCCTGGCAGCTCGACCGCGCGGTGTACAAGGAGACCGTGCTGGCGCGGTTCCACCACGCCGCGGCGACGCCGCCGGAGTCGCTGGCGCGGGCGGTGTCGGACCGGGTTCCGAACGATTATCCGCACGTCGAGGTCAGCGGCCGCCTCGACGGCGATCGGCTGTACTTCCTGGACGACCAGATGCGCGCGGGGCGGCTCGGCGTGATGGTGTTCGTACCGTTCACGCCGGAAGGCTCGGATAACACGCTGCTGGTGAACCTCGGCTTTCTGGCCAAGATGGGTGCCGATTCGACCAGTCTCCCCGACGTGCCGCCGATTCCCGCCGATGAAGTCAGCCTGACCGGGATCTATGCGCCGCCGCCACTGCCGGGTTTGAAACTGGGTGGTAATCCGCTCATCCGCCAGAAGAGCTGGCCCAAGCTCGTGACCTGGATCGACACCCGTGAGATCGGCGCGGACCTGCACCGCGAGGTGTATCCGCATGTATTGTTGCTGGATCCCGATCCGCACAGCGCGTATCTCCGCCACTGGACGGCGAACGTGATGCCGCCCGCGCGACACCGCGCGTACGCTTTGCAGTGGTTCAGTTTCGCGATCGCCGCGATCGTGATGTTTTTCGTGCTGCATCGCGCCAGCCGCGATGGCGCCGCTACCGATGAGGAATAGAGTCTGATGGATGTGCGCAACCGACGACGCCTGCAGGCGGGGCTGATCGCTGCGATCTTCGCGGCGCCCGTGATCGTGGCGCTGGTGCTCACGATGGGCGGCTGGGTGCCGAATAGCCACAGTTACGGCCGTGCGATCCAGCCCGAGCGCGACCTCACGTCGATGCCGGTGCAGGGTGCGGATGGCCGCCCCTTCGCGTGGAGCAATGACGATGCCGTGTGGACGCTGGTGGCGCTGCCCGGCCCCCGGTGCGCCGAAGAGTGCCTGCGCAAGCTCGACCTGGTGCACCGCGCGCAAATTGCCCTGGGCCAGCACGCCGACAAGCTGCGCCTGCTGTATCTCGGCACGCCGCCCGAGGGGGCGGTTGCGCAGGGGTTCGGCGAGGTGTGGACGCTCGCAACCACCCGTTCGCACCTGCTCGAAGACCTTCGCGCCAAGGCACGCGACACCGTCAGTGCGGTGCTGGTGACACCGGACGGAAAGGCGCTCACCCGTTACGCGGCCAACTTCGATGCGGAGGGCCTGCGCCAGGACCTCAAGAAAGTGGTGCACTGATGCCGACGATGTCCCTGGCGCTTCGCACCCTGGCGTGGGTCGCGTGCGTTTTCGCGTTCTGCGTGATCGTGTTCGGATCGTTCGTTCGGCTGTCGAATGCGGGGCTGTCCTGCCCGGATTGGCCCACCTGCTACGGCCGGGTCACCTGGCCGGTCAAGCCGGCCGCGGTGGCGAAGGCCGACCGGGCTTTCCCCCAACGGCCGGTCGAAACCCACAAGGCGTGGCGCGAGCAGAGCCATCGATTCCTCGCCGGCACCCTGGGCCTGCTGGTGCTGGCCGAGGCGCTGGTCGCGACGTTTCGAAACAGGCTGCGCCTGGGGCTGGTGATTGCGGCGGTAATCCTGATCGGCATCGGAATCCCGCTGTACATGGCGAAGGATTACGTCACCTCGAGCGTGGTGGCCGCGATCGGCGAAGCGCTGCTGCTCGGCGTCACGATCTTCTGGCGCGGCGGAGGCTGGCGGCGGATCGCGGTGCTCGCGCTCGCGGTGGTGTGCTTCCAGGCCCTGCTCGGCATGTGGACCGTGACCTGGCTGCTGAAGCCGATCGTGGTATCGGGGCACTTGCTCGGCGGCATGGCGACCTTCGCGCTGCTTGCCTGGATCGCGTTGCGGCTACAGCAAGAACGGGGTCAGGTTCACTTTTCGGTGAAACCACTTCGGCACCCACAGTCGGTAATGAAAAGTGAACCTGACCCCGTTCTTCGGCGGGGTGCGGTAATCGTCGGGGTGGTCCTGCTCGCCTGCCAGATCTTCCTGGGCGGCTGGACCTCGTCCAACTACGCGGCACTGTCCTGCGGCATCGGCGGTTCGGCATTCCCGACCTGTCTCGGCCAATGGTGGCCGGCGATGGATTTCCACCAGGGCTTCATCCTGTGGCGTGGCGTCGGCGTCGATTTCCAGGGCGGCATCCTGGACGCGGCCGCGCGCACCGCGATCCAGATGGTGCATCGCTTTGGTGCGCTGGTGGTGTTCGTGTATCTATTGTGGCTGGCGCACCGTGCCGGCCGCGCGGGGCTGCGTTGGTACGGCGCCGCCCTGGTGGTGCTGCTGCTCGCGCAGGTTGCGCTCGGGATCGGCAACGTCACCCTCGGACTGCCGCTGTCGATCGCGGTTGCGCACACCGGGGGGGCCGCGCTGCTGCTGTTCGCGCTGGTGAGTTTGTTGGTGCGATCATCCGTGATCGCCGTATTGCCTGATGGTGCGATCGTCGGCGCCTTTCGTAGGCATGAGAACCCAGAACGGCCCTCCATGGCCTGACTTTCCGCGAAAGCGTGCGCGATCATCCGTATCGCTGCCTCTCCCAAATCGCGGTTCTCCCGATCGGCACGAGACCATGCAACTCCAGAACGGCCTTCCTTGGCCTGACTTATCACAACAGCCGCTTTGCCCGCACCCTTTACAATGCCACGATGAATAGCAGTATCGACCGAGCAGGGGCGGCGGCCTCCGTCGCACCCGGCTCCGCTGGCGTTGCGGCGCGGCGGGCGCCTTCGCTCGCCGGCCAGTACCTTGCCGCCACCAAACCGCGCATCGTCGCGCTGCTGGTGTTTACCGCGTTGATCGGGATGTTCCTGGCCGCGCCCGGCGTGCCGCCGTGGCGCGCGCTGGTATTCGGGACGCTCGGTATCTGGATGGCCTCGTCCTCGGCCGCCGCGCTGAACCAGTTGATCGACCAGCGCATCGACCGGCTGATGGTGCGCACTGCGCATCGGCCTCTGGTGACCGGTACCCTCACCGCTCGCCAGGTGCTTGGCTTCGCGATGCTGCTGGGTGTGGCATCGATGCTGATCCTGGCATTCCTGGTGAACTGGCTGACGGCGTTGCTCACCTTCATCGGCCTGATCGGCTACGCGGTGATCTACACCGCCTTCCTGAAACGCGCCACGCCGCAGAACATCGTGATCGGTGGTCTGGCCGGCGCGATCCCGCCGCTGCTCGGATGGGCCGCGGTGACGGGGATGCAGACGCTGACCGACTGGGCCTACGGATTGCTGCTGGTGCTGATCGTGTTCGCCTGGACGCCGCCGCACTTCTGGTCGCTCGCGATCTTCCGGCGCGAGGATTACCGGCGCGCGTGCATCCCGATGCTGCCGGTGGTGTACGGGGTCGAGTACACCCGCTGGCACGTGCTGTACTACACGATCCTGCTGGTGCTGGTCAGCGTCCTGCCGTATCTCGCCGGCATGAGCGGGCTGCTGTACCTCGGCGGCGCGCTGGTGCTCGGCCTCGCCTACCTGTACTACGCGGTTCGCCTGATGCGGCCGCCGGACGAACGGTTCGCGATGAGCGCGTTCGGCTACTCGATCGTCTACCTGATCGCGCTGTTTGCCTTCCTGCTCGTCGACCACTGGCTGACCCAGCCGGTGATGCGCGTCGGCGGGTACGTGTTCGAGAGGATCGGGTAAGCTTGTTGTGGGCGCGATGGCGGCCGGTGCAACGCGGACAGGCGGGATCGGTCCGGGACGCCCGACCTGCCGTCCCGTCAGCGGCCTGGCGAAGCGCCCGGGAAACTCCGGACCCGGTCAGGCGTGGCAACGGAGCATGGCGACGGCCACGGTGAGGAGCCGGGACAACGCCAGCCGCGAAAGGACGCGGCGTGTTCGCAGGTTCATTTGCGGGACGGCACGCTAGGGCCGGCATTCCAAGGAGGCAGTGGCAACGCGTGGAACGGGTCCTGCTCGTCGTCGCGATCGTCGCCGCGTTGACCAGCATCGTGTTGGCGGCGTGGGCGCTGCGCAGACAGAAGCGCATCACGCGCGAGTTGCAGGTCAGCCGCGAGCGCTACATGCTGGTGGCCGAGGGCGCCAACGACGGCATCTGGGACTTCGACCTCGTAAGTCGCCAGATCTATTTCTCGCCGCGTGTGCGCCAGATGCTGGGCTACGACGAGAGCGAGCTGTCGGGGCCCGACGACCTCCGGCGCATCATCCTGCCTGAAGATCTCGAGGAGGCCCGCGGCGCGTTGTACGGCCACATGGACGCGGCACGGACGGGCGAGCTGCGCCGCGTGATGCGGATGCGCGCGCGCGACGGCCGGGTGCTCACGGTCCTCGCCCGGAGTATCACGCAATACGTGGACGGCAGGCCGGTCCGGGTTGCGGGTTCCTACACCGACCTCACCGAACAGCTCAGCAACGAGCGCCAGTTGCAGCTTGCCGCCAGCGTGTTCGAGGCGGGCAGCGACGGCATCGTGATCAGCGATGCGCACGACCGCATCGTGTCGGTCAACAACGCCTTCCTCGCGATGACCGGGTGTGCGCGGGGGGAATTGGTCGGGCAGCTTCTGCGCGACGTGCAGGTGCCGGGGCAGGCGAATGCCGTGCAGGAAGCTGCCTTGCAGGCGTCGAGCACGTGGAGCGGACCGCTGACGTGGCGCCGCCACAACGGCGAGGGCAAGACGCTGGATTGCTCCGTCGTTGCGGTGCGCGATGCCGCCGGCGCGATCACCTTCCGGGTGCACGTCTGCATCGACACCGCCGAGTTGCGCTACGCGCAGGCGCGCATCCGCCACCTCGCCTACTTCGACGCATTGACGGGGCTGCCCAACCGCACGCACCTGCGCGGGCAGTTCCAGCAGGCGCTGGCGGCGGCGCGCTACTCCGGCCAGTCACTGGCAGTGGTGTTCTTCGATCTCGACAACTTCAAGGAGATCAACGACACCGCCGGGCACAGCGTGGGCGACGACGTGATCTGCGCGGTGGCGCAGCGGCTCAGCAAGAGCTTGCGCGAAGAAGACATCCTGTGCCGATTCGGTGGCGACGAGTTCCTGTTGCTGCTGCCGAACACCGACGCGCACACGGCCGAGACCGTGGCCGTGCGCCTGATGCAGGAAATCTGCACACCGGTCGAAATCGAGGGCCGGATCCTGGACGTCGCGGCGAGCGCCGGGTTCAGCATGTTCCCGGACGATGCGCTGGACGCCGAAAACCTGGTGCGCGAGGCCGACACCGCGCTGTTCCGCGCCAAGGAGGAAGGCGGCAACACCGTGCAGCGCTTCCAGGCCTGGATGGGCGAGGCGGTGAGTTGGCGGCACGACCTGCTGGCCGCGCTCAGGGTGGCGATCGTCCGCTCGCAGTTCGTGCTGCGCTACCAGCCGATCGTGGATATGCATCGTCATTGCATGACCGGTGTCGAGGCGCTGCTGTACTGGGAGCGGCCCGGGATGGGCACGGTGGGTCCCGCATCCTTCATCGGTCTGGCCGAGGAGTCACGCCTGATCGAACCGATCGGGGCGTGGGTGATCAACGAAGCCTGCCGACAGCTCGCGGCATGGAAGCATGCCGGGCTGCCCGAATTCTATGTCGCGCTCAACGTCTCGGGCATGCAGTTGCGCGAGGCCGGCAGGTTCCAGCAGGACCTCGCCGATGCGATGGGCGAACATGGCGTGGTCAACGAGGACCTGCTGGTGGAGATCACCGAACGCCACCTGGTGCAGGACGTGAAAGGTGGGATGCCGGTGCTGGAAAGCCTCATCACCAGCGGCATCCGCGTGTCGGTCGACGATTTCGGCACCGGATACTCCAATCTGGAGACGCTCAAGAACCTCACGGTCAGCCAGATCAAGATCGACCGCACGTTCGTGCGCAACCTCGTGACCGAGGTCGGCGACCGCGCGATCGTGAAGTCGATCATCGCGCTGGGCCGCAGTCTTGATCTGCAGGTGGTGGCCGAAGGCGTGGAAACCGTCGAGCAGCAGCAGATGCTGCAGGAATTCGGCTGCGAACTGCTGCAGGGTTATCTCTATGCGCGCCCGCTCGCCGCGGGCCAGGTGCCGTCGTTCCTCGCCGCGCTCGACCAGGGCAAAAGCCGGGCCGGGGCTGGTGGCTGAGGGCGGATTGTGGTTTGATGGCGGGTTGCAGCCCGCGGCTTTCGCGCGGTGTCGCGTGCGTCAGGTGATGTCTTGAACGTAGTGATGGATTTTCTCGGCTGGTGGATCCCCTGGGAGCCGTCGGTCGCCGTGGTGGTGGTGTTCGCGCTCGCCGTGTGGTTGTACTGGCGCGGCCTGCGACGCTCGCCGATGACGGCGCCCTGGTATCGCCAACTGCTGTTCTGGACGGGATTGCTGATCGTCTATGTCGGCCTGCACACCCGACTCGACTACTACGCCGAGCACGAATTCTTCATCCACCGCATCCAACACATGGGCCTGCACCACATGGGCCCGTTCCTGATTGCGCTGGCGTACCCGGGCGTCACGATGCGACGCGGCCTGCCGGCCAGGTTCCGCAGGCAATGGCTGAAGCCTGCCTTGCAATGGGCGCCGATCCGGAGGCTCCTGGACGTGCTGCTGAATCCGTTCGTGGCGGCGGTGATCTTCGTCGGGCTGATCTACCTGTGGCTGTGGCCCGCGGTGCATTTCGACGCAATGCTCGACTGGCGGCTGTATCACGTCATGAACTACAGCATGGCCGCCGACGGGATGTTGTTCTGGTGGCTGATCCTCGATCACCGTCCGCGGCCGCCGGCGCGGCTGTCGCCGGGCGTGCGGGTGTTCGTGGCGCTGGCGGTGATCTTGCCGCAGATCCTGATCGGCGCGTACATCAGCTTCACCAAGACCGACCTGTACCCGATCTACAGCCTGTGCGGGCGCGCCTTCGCGGGGATTCCGGCGATCATGGACCAGCATATCGGCGGGCTGATCCTGTGGATCCCGAGTTCGATGATGAGCGTGCTCGCCGCGCTGGTCGCGTTCGGCTACTGGCTGAG
>JBOHYO010000145.1:0-6133 GCA_050737935.1 Rhodanobacteraceae bacterium | reverse complement strand
GCGCCGCCGTCAGCGTCGTCTTGCCATGGTCCACGTGACCAATCGTGCCCACGTTCACGTGCGGCTTCTTGCGCTCGAATTTCTCTTTGGACATGGCGTTTGTACCTTTCTGCTATCTGCGAGTCTTCGGGTCAGTTCAGTTCTACGGCTTCGATGAATCTTGATTTCGGGACCCGGGACCGGGAAAAGCTGAATCTCGCTCGTTGGTGCTTTTTGCTCTACCGGTCCCGGGTCCCCGGTCCCGGCTTGTGGTGCTCACGACAGGAATCGAACCTGTGACCTCTTCCTTACCAAGGAAGTGCTCTACCGACTGAGCTACGTGAGCGTGGATATCCATCGCGCTACATCGGGCACGCTGCCCAAATGTGCGGCAAGGCCGCGCCACGTGGTCAGCTTCAGTGCTTGGCGCATCGCGTCGGCACTTCCCGTGCCGATTGCAGTTCCTCGGGTAGATCCAATGGAGCGGGAGACGGGGATCGAACCCGCACCATCAGCTTGGAAGGCTGAGGTTCTACCATTGAACTACTCCCGCGTCGGCGGCGTTCTCTGGCGGAGCCCTGGCTCCGTTGCATGAAACTGGTGGAGGGGGGTGGATTCGAACCACCGAAGGCGTAAGCCAGCAGATTTACAGTCTGCCCCCGTTGGCCGCTTGGGTACCCCTCCGACAAAATTTGGGTTGAATTGATCGTGCTTCGGCTTCGACTTGCACCTTCACACTTCCACAACCCTCAACTTTCGCTCCACGAAAGTTCGCCCCCTTGACTCAAGGGGGCTGGAGATCAAAAGCCACCGAAGGCGCAAGCCAGCAGATCACACTTCCTGTCTGTCCCGTTGGCCGCTTGGGTACTCTTCCGCAGCGACACGAACAACCCGGCATGCGCGACGACACCCGGGCTTGAGCAGTTTGCATCACAAAGACCGCGTATTTTTGCGGCTCCCAGGCCACAAGTCAACCTCCGGCAGGGGTCCGGAGCATCGGCATTCGGTCTACCGCGACTTCGTTCCCGCCAATGAGGCGAATTCAACAGGACGCCGGTACCGCTCGGCCAACTCCGGATCGCCGTGGTAGGCGGAGTCACGACCCGCCAGCCGGCTCCAGGCGGGCCAGCGGCTGGCCTCCGACGTCCAGGAGCACCAGCTCGCCATCCCGCACAACCATTTTCGAGACATGCGGCAAGGCCCCGAAGATCCGGTGCTCGACGTCCATCGCGCCCGCCGGCGCAACGCATGCCATCTTCGTCGACATGATCTGGCTAAACGAACCCTCGCCATCAGGCGCGACCAGGTACTTCGCACCGAAGCTGTTGCAGCCCGACCTGCCGGAGATGCGGTGACCGCGGATCCGCAGGGTGGCCCTCACCGCTGCCGGCACCGGGATGCCGGCAACATCCACGAACCGCCATTCGGTGCCATCGAGATTCGCCATCGTCGTGCCCGCCACAGGCGCAGACGCGACCGGCGTTTCGGCGGACGCTGGTTCGTGGGCCGCTTGCGTGCTGCAACCGGCCACCATCAGCGCTGCCATCAACACGGCCGTCCGCATGATCGGGGCTCTCTGCGTCAGGGCCGCCCATGGTACGCCATTCAGCCGGAGCCCGGTTCTGCCACGCGCTGGTCGTCCAGGGCGGCTCGCGAGGCATGTGACCCCTCGGCCGCCATTTCTCGCTCAACCATGCGACCGGCGACGATGTCGTAGTGCCTCCGGAACGCAGGGTCCGTCACCGCGTAGGTCGGCAGCCGCAATCCGCTTCCGGTGCCGATGCCGATCACGACATAGCCGGGCACGTCCAAGGGCTTGCCGGGTGCGACACGATCCTGCAAATAATGGTCCAGCGCCGCTCGCCCGCCGGTACGTTCAACCTGGCGCAGCTTCGCCGGAACCACCACCCACGCGTGGCCATCGGGATGCCAACTCAACAGCTTGGCGGAACCGTCCGGTTCCACCAGAAGCGCGCTGTCCTGGTCCACACCGAGCCCGGTGACGGCGGCGGTATGGTGGTCTTTCGCAATCCTCGCCACGAAGGCCAGCAGGCGTCCGAGCCGGTCGCGCTGCATGAAGTGCGTATCGGTGATGGTGCCCTCGAGCAATGGCAACATGACGAAATGGTCGACCAGCGTGACCGCCGGCCCGGCCGGATCGCGCAAGGCCTCGGGCGAGGTGATGCTGCCGCCGTCGAGTGCGCCGTAGCCCCACTGCCCCAAGATTGCGAGGCCTGCGCTGGTGCCGCCGATCGGCTTGCCCGCGCGAATGTGCGCGTTCAGCACGTCATTGAGCGGAGTCCCCTTCCAGAAGCGCACGTAGTTGGCCTGGTCGCCTCCGGCGATGAAAATGCCGTCGGCATGCCGCAGGATGCCAAGGACCCGCGGGTCGCTGGCCGGCGCGCGCGAATGGAAAATAAGGGTCTCGACCGACGCCACGCCGCCGACATCGTGGTAGATCCAGTCCTGCAACTCGTCGTCACCCGAAGCGCGGATGATCACGATATGCCCATGGCCCGCCTGGGCGGCGAACCACTGGAAGGCTGTCTTGATCTCGCGGCCGCCGCCCATCAGCAACAGCCCGGGCGAGGTCTTCGCCGGCCTCGGTGCCGCCAGCTTGCCGATGGAGAAATACTGGTAGCCGGGATCCGTGGCGCGGGCCTGGCCGGTGCCGCACAGGCCCGCGAACAGCATCCAGGCGATCAGCCATGCGCCGAGTCGGCGGCGCGGGTGGTATCCGGGCAAGTGCATGCTGAAAGCTCCTCAACGGCCGGGCAGTGCGCCGCATACCTGGAATGGTGGGCGAACGCGGGGTCAAGACGAAACTCGCGTCGACTTCCCCCATGCCGTCAGTCATGCAGCGCAATGCCCCACCCCGGCGATCCGATGCGGTAAGTTCACGCCATGAATGAGGTTCTCGATGCGTGGTTCGCGCGCGAAGTGCTGGCGCACGAGGGGGCGCTCATGCGATTCCTGCATCGCAACTGGCGCGACCACGACGAAGTCGTCGACTTGCGCCAGGATATCTACGTGCGCGTCTACAAGGCGGCCGCCAGCCGAAGGCCCGACTCGCCCAAGGCCTTCCTTTTCGCGACGGCACGGCACCTGCTGGCCGACCGGATCCGCCGCCAGCGCATCGTGTCCATTACCGCAGTGGGTGATCTCGAGCAATTGAACGTCTTGACGGATGAACTCGAGCCGGGCCGTTGGCTCGGCGGGCGCGACGCCCTCGAGCGCCTCGGCCGCGCCATGGACCGCCTGCCGGACCGCTGCCGCGAAGTGGTCTGGCTGCGGAGGGTCGAGGACTTGCCACAGAAGGAAATCGCCCGGCGGCTCGGTATCAGCGAAAAAACCGTCGAGAAGCACATTGCGAAGGGATGCCGGATGATGGCGAATCATTTCTACGCGGCATCGCGCGACAACGACGCCCCGACCGGCGTCGGCAGCGCGGGCGCACGCAAGGAAAAACCGTGATGAAGCGGAGCTGCGGACAGATCGAGCGCATCGCGGCGTCGTGGCTGGCGCGCCGTGATGGCGACCATTGGTCGCCGGCCGACCAGTCCGCGTTCGCGGCATGGCTGGACCAGGACGCTGCCCACCAGGTGGCGTTCCTGCGACTGCAGGCCGCCTGGCGCGAAACGGGAAGATTGAAGGCATTGGCCGCGGGGGCGCCCAATGGGGGGTTGCCTGCACGCGGCGCATGGCGACGCTCGCCCTACTTCAACCCGACCCGTTTGCGGCCCGGCGAGGGTTCCGCGCGCAAAAGCCATCGGCATTCCTCGCGGCCATCGCGGTTCACGTCGCCGGCCGCCGGGATCCTGGCCGGACTGCTGGTCATCTTGCTGGCCGGCGGCCTGTGGTGGTGGCGGGATGCCGGCCACGTCGAACGCGGCGCCTGGCGCACAGCGCTCGGCGGTCAGTCGGTGGTGCACCTCGCGGACGGTTCGACCGCAACACTCGCCGGCGACAGCGAGCTGAGAGCAGCGCTGACCCGGCATGAGCGCAATCTCGATCTCGTTCGCGGCGAGGCGTTTTTTGAAGTCGCCAAGGACCATTCCCGTCCGTTCGTGGTCCACGCCAGCGGCTACCGGGTCATCGCGGTCGGAACCCGCTTCGACGTGCGCCGCGACAGCGATGGCCTGCGGGTGGTTGTGACCCGCGGGATCGTACGGCTGCAGTCGGCGGTCGATCCGCACCAGGCGGATACCGAACTTCCCGCCGGCAGCATCGCCCGGATCAAGAACGACGACGTATTCGTGCACCACATGACCCCGGACCAGGCAATGCAGCAGCTTGGCTGGCGCAACGGCTACGCGGTATTCCACGACACCGCGCTGGTCGATGCAATCGGGGAATTCAACCGCTACAGCACACGCAAGATCATCATCGCCGATCCCACGCTGGACGACCTGAAGGTAGGCGGCAACTTCCGCCTCGACAACAGTGATGCCTTCGTGCGCCTGTTGCAGCAGGTATTTCCCGTGCATGCCGTCCAACGCGGCGACCGGATCGTTTTGTCACGCCGTGGAAGAAACAAGCCGCTGGATTGATTCGAACTATCGTGCGAGCAGGGGGAATGACCGTCCTGACTCGTCTTGTCACGCAGGGGCGTCACGTCGACGCGCCGTTGGGGAGGAAACATCTTGAAGCCAATCGTCCGCTTTGCATTGTTGTTCGTGTGCCTGCTTCCGGCACTGGCATTCGCCCAGAACCGGAATACCCTGGAAATCGACATCCCGGCGGGCAGCCTGGTTGCGGGGCTCGATTCGCTGGGCCACCAAACCGGCATGCAGTTCGTGTACGACGCCGATCAGTTGGCGACGGCACGTACCCGCGGGGTGCAGGGCACGCTCACGGGCCAACAGGCGCTTGCCGGGCTGCTGGCCGGTACCGGCTACCACGCCCGTCGCGACGCCTCGGGCGCAATGGTGATTGTCGAGGATCCGGCCGCCAACCCGCGGGTTCCGTCACCGACATCGTCGCCCGCGGCCGCACAGGCAACCGGGGGCCAGGACCAGGCCAAGACCCTGCAGGAAGTCGTGGTGACCGGTTCACGCATCCCGCGTTCCGAGATCGAAGGACCGGCGCCGGTGGTGACCATCACCGCGCAGGACATCCAGCGGCGCGGCTTCGCCAGCGTTCCGGACCTCATGACCTCACTGACCCAGAACCTCGGCGCGCTGGACAACAACCAGTTCACCGACGGCTTCTCACCGGGCGCGCAGGCGGTCGACCTCCGTGGCCTCGGCCCCAACCACACCCTGGTACTGGTCAATGGGCGACGCATCGCGGATTACCCGCAATCCTACGATGGCAACAGCAACTTCACCGACATTTCCAACATCCCGACCGCCCTGATCGACCGCGTGGAAATCCTTTCCGGCAGCGCGTCGGCGGTGTACGGGTCTGATGCAATTTCCGGCGTCATCAATTTCATCCTGAAGAAGAAAGTCGACGGCACCACGCTCACCTACCGCGCCGGCGGCACGCAGCACGGCGGTGGCGGTTCGCAGCGGCTCGACATCACCTCCGGTTTCTCGAAAGGCAAGTTCGACGCCGTGTTCGGGCTCGAACTGGTCGACAAGCACCCGCTGTGGGCGTTCCAGCGCAGCTTTACCGATTCCAGGCTCGACAGCCCCGCCGATCCCTCGGACATCATTGCCAGCCGCAACTTCATACGCACCGATGTGGACGGAGACTATCTGGATCCGGGCAAGGCGACCTGCGACAAATTGTCGCACCTCGACCACGGCACGATGTTCTACGCGTCACGGCCCGAGTACGGATACGACCCGGCGACCGATTCCTATGTGCCCGGCTACTACTGCGGAACGTATGCCGACGTCGGCTACGGCACGCTGGAAAATGGCTCCAGGATGGCCAACCTGTTCGCCAGCGCCACATATCATTTCAACGACTACACCGACTTCTACGTGGACGTACTGGCCGGCACCTCGCACCAGGAGACGTACAACACCCCACTCCAGTGGTACAACTGCGAGCCGCTGAACGGCGACTGCGCCGACACCCCGTTCTACAACACTGCCACCGGGCAGGTGGAGGAATGGGGACGCAACTATTTCACGATTGACGAAAACGGTGGTTTCCAGCGCGGCAAGATCCGCAACATCGGCAATACGCTTTCGCTCAACAC
>JBOHYO010000144.1:0-10986 GCA_050737935.1 Rhodanobacteraceae bacterium | reverse complement strand
CTCACCATCGGCGACGGCCTGGTGGCACAGATTCCAGCATTGCTGCTGTCGATCGCCACCGCGGTGATCGTGACCCGCGTGTCCGGTTCGCAGGACATGGGCAAGCAGGTCATCAAGCAGGTGTTCGGGCAGCCGCGCGCGCTGGCCGTCACCGCGGTGGTGTTGGGCGTGATGGGCATCATTCCGGGCATGCCGAACGTCGCGTTCCTGCTGCTGGCCGGGCTTTGCGGCGGCGCCGCGTGGTTGCTGGACCGCCGCCGCCGCGATGCCGAAAAAGCCGCACAGGCCAAGACCACCACCACGCCCGACGCCGAACCCGCCGCCGAACGCGTGGAACTGTCGTGGGACGACGTAACCCAGGTCGACACCATCGGCCTCGAAGTCGGCTATCGCCTGATTCCGCTGGTCGACCGCAACCAGGGCGGCGAACTGCTGGGCCGGATCAAGTCGGTGCGCCGCAAGCTGTCGCAGGATCTCGGTTTCCTGGTGCCGCCGGTGCACATCCGCGACAACCTCGATCTGGGACCGAGCCACTACCGCATCAGCCTGCTGGGCGTACCGGTCGGCGAAGCCGAAGTGCACAACGAACGCCTGCTTGCGATCAATCCCGGGCGGGTGCACGGGCGCCTCGACGGCATCGCGACCCGCGACCCCGCGTTCGGCCTGGAAGCGGTGTGGATCGAACCCGGCCTGCGCGAACACGCGCAGACGCTCGACTACACCGTGGTCGACGCGGCCACCGTGGTGGCCACCCATCTTTCGCACGTGCTGCAGGCGCACGCCCACGAGCTGCTGGGCCACCAGGAAGTGCAGCAACTGCTGGACCGGCTTTCTACCGAAGCGCCCAAGCTGGTCGAGGACCTGGTGCCCAAGCGCCTGTCGCTGGGCGTGGTGGTCAAGGTTCTGCAGAACCTGCTGGCTGAGCACGTACCCATCAAGAACATGCGCGGGATCGTCGAATCGTTGGCGGAGCACGCAGGGCAAAGCCAGGATTCCGGCGCGCTGACCGCGATGGTGCGCGTCGCACTGGGCCGGCAGATTGTCCAGGAAATCAGTGGGTTGGGGAGCGAGGTCCCGGTGATCACGCTTGCCCCCGAGCTGGAACAGATATTGCTTCAGTCCCTGCAGGGCGGTGGGCCGGCAGGTGCCGCCGTCGAGCCGGGACTGGCCGAGCGGCTGCAGCAGAACGTTGCCGAAGCCGCGCAACGCCAGGAGATGGCCGGCGAGCCCGCGGTGCTGCTGGTGGCACCGCAGTTGCGGACGTGGCTGGCGCGCTTCACGCGCCATGTCTCGCCCGGGTTGCACGTGCTGGCCTACAACGAGGTGCCGGACAACCGCCGCGTGCGACTTGTTTCGGCGCTGGGGCGGTAAGGCCGGGAATCGGGATTGGAATACGGAATTCGAAAAGGGAAGCGTGAAATGGACAACAGCAATCACACCAGCATGCAATCACGAGCTTCGGTTCTCCGGGTCCCGGGTCCCCGGTCCCGGGTCCCGTTTTTTGCGGAGCAAACAAAATGAAGATCAAGCGATTCGTGGCACCGGCGATGCGCCAGGCCATGCAGCAGGTCCGCGACGACCAGGGACCCGATGCGGTCATCCTGTCCACGCGGCGCTGCGAAGAAGGCATCGAGATCATCGCCGCCATCGACTACGACGAGGCGTTGGTGCGCGAAGCGGCGGTGCATGCGATGCCCGCTGCCGGCGTGGCCGCGCGATCCGCGCCGGCAGACCGGGATGCGATCGATGAGGCCCAGGTACCGACACCGTCGGCCCGCACCGGTGGCGAAACGTCGCCGGCGATCAGCGACATGCGCCAGGAACTCGGCAGCCTGCGCGAAATGCTGGAGACCCAGCTCGCGAGCCTGGCCTGGAACGACATGAACCGGCGCCACCCGATCCAGGCCAGCGTGTTGCGCCAGCTCACCCGGATGGACATGGACCCCGACATCGCGAGCGCTGTTGCCGACGAGCTGCCGACCGGCCTTTCGGCCGAACAGGCACGCTACCTTCCGCTCGGCCTGATCGCCGGGCGGATCACAACCGGCGATCGTGAGTTGTGGACCCTCGACGGTGTGACGGCCATGGTCGGACCCACCGGCGTGGGCAAGACCACCACGGTGGCCAAGCTCGCAGCGCACGCGGTCCTCCACCATGGCTCGGGCCAGGTTGCCCTGATCAGCACCGACCATTACCGCATCGGCGCAGGCGCCCAGCTCGGCCATTACGCGCGGCTGCTGGGCGTGCCGGTCTATGAAGTGCACGAGCCGGGCGAACTGCGTCCCTTGCTGGCGCGCCTCAAGGATCGCCGCGTGGTGCTGGTCGACAGCGCCGGCATGGGCGCGCACGACCCGCGGCTGGTGGGACAACTCGACATCCTGCGCGCAGCGCATCCGGACCTGTCATCGACGCTGGTGCTGGCGGCCAACGCCCATGCGCAGGCGATGGACGAAGCCGTGCGCGCTTACCTGCCGCTGGCACCGACCGGCTGCATCCTCACCAAGCTGGACGAAGCGCCGCGGCTCGGCGGCGCACTGTCGGTGCTGATCCGCCATGGCTTGCGCCTGGACTTCACCACCGATGGCCAGCGGGTGCCGGAAGACATCGCCGCCGCCGACGTGCGGCAGTTGGTCTGCCGGGCGGCCCGCAACCATCCTGCCGGCCACGCCGGCAGCGACACCGACATGGCCGAGCGCTTCGGGCGCCTGGTCGGCGCAGCGGCGTGAAAGCAGGGAACCGTACCCCATGAATCAGGCAGAAGGTCTGGACCGCATCATGCAGGAACTCAAGAACAACGCGCAGAAACCGCCGCCGCGCCGGCCGCCACGGGTAATCGCCGTGACCGGCGGCAAGGGCGGCGTCGGGAAATCCTGCGTCGCCGTCAACCTGGGGCTCGCGCTGGCCATGGCCGGGCGCGACACCTTGTTGCTGGACGCCGACCTCGGCCTCGCCAACGTGGACGTGTTGCTCGGTCTGCAGCCCAAGTGCAACATCGCCAACCTGCTGGCCGGCGAATGCGGCCTCGAGGAGCTGGTGCTCACCGCCGCGCACGGACTGAAGGTCGTGCCCGCCACCTCCGGCAAGCGGAGCATGGTGGACATGACCCGCGCGGAGTACGCCGCAGTGATCCGCGCCTTCGACGACTATCCGCAGCCACCGGAATTCCTGATCGTCGACACCGCCGCAGGCATTTCCGACAACGTTTCGATGTTCAGCGTCGCCGCCGACGAAGTGCTGGTGGTGGTCTGCGACGAGCCCGCCTCGCTGACCGACGCCTACGCGCTGATCAAGGTGCTGGCGCGCGAGAGCGGCGTGCGCCGTTTCCGGGTGGTGGCCAACATGGTCTACAACGCCCGCCACGGCCACCAGTTGTTCGAAAAGCTCGAACGCGTCACAAATCGCTTCCTCGACGTGACCCTGCTTTTCTGCGGCGTGGTCCCGCAGGACGAACACCTGCGCCGCGCGGTCCGCCGCCAGATGGGCGTGGTCGACGCCTGGCCGGACAGCCCCTCGTCCCTGGCATTCAAGAAACTGGCGATGGCTGCCGATAACTGGGAAGAGTCGCCCGAAGCACTCGGCCGGATCGGGTTCTTCGCGGAACGCCGCATGAGCCGGGGGGAACAGGCGGCATGAACGCGAGTTCCGAATACCTGCAGGTGCAGCGCATTCCGGACGAGGAAATGGTGCGCGCGCACACGCCGCTGGTGCGCCGCATCGCCTACCACCTGATGGCGAGGTTGCCACCGAGCGTCGACGTGCATGACCTCATCCAGTCCGGAATGATCGGCCTGCTGGAAGCAGCCCGGAACTACACGCCCACGCGCGCGGCAAGTTTCGAAACCTTCGCCGGCATCCGCATCCGCGGCGCGATGCTGGACGAACTGCGTCGCAGCGACTGGACGCCGCGGTCGGTGCACCGCAAGGTCCGGGAAGTGGCCGAGGCGATGCGCCAGGTGGAGAACGAAACCGGCGGCGACGCCGACAGCGCCGAGGTGATGCGACGACTGGGCATCGACAGCAACGAGTACAACCAGATCCTGGCCGACGCCGCGAGTTCGCGGATGTTGAGCCTCACCGGCCCGGAGGATGCGGAAGACTCCGCGATGGACGTGGCCGACACCGCGAGCCGGGGTCCTGCGGAGGACCTCGAGGACAGCGGAATGCGCGGGGCTCTGGCCGAAGCCATCGCCAGCCTGCCGGAACGCGAACAACTGGTGATGTCGCTGTACTACGACGAGGAGCTCAACCTCAAGGAGATCGGCGCGGTGCTCGGGGTCAGCGAGTCCCGCGTCTGCCAGATCCATGGACAGGCGGTGATCCGGCTGCGTGCGCGCATGCAGGCTTGGGGCGGCGAGGACTGAAGGACATCCGGGGAGGCAAGTGGACAAGAATTTGAAAATCCTGGTGGTGGACGATTTTTCGACCATGCGCAGAATCATCCGCAACCTGCTGGGCGAGCTGGGCTTCGGCGCAGCCAACATCCGGGAAGCCGAGGACGGCACCGCCGCGCTGGCGGCGCTGCGCGCCGGCGGCATCGACCTGGTCGTCACCGACTGGAACATGCCGGGCATGACCGGCATCGACCTGCTGCGCGCGATCCGCGCCGACGCCGAGCTGAAATCGCTGCCGGTGCTGATGGTGACCGCCGAGAACACCCGCGAGCAGATCATCGCGGCCGCCCAGGCCGGCGTGAACGGCTACATCGTCAAGCCGTTCACCGCGGCGACCCTGAGCGACAAGATCGAACGTGTCTTCGAGCGCCTGGTCGCGGCCGGCTGACGACATGAGCACGCCCGCCACCGACCCGCAGTTTCGCACCCTGGCACCCGAGTTGCGCGCGCTGCTCGAAACGCGCGATCCGGATGCCTTCGAGGCGTCGCTCGACGCGCTGTTCGCGCGCCGCCAGCAGGCGCTGTTCCGTTCACTGGGGCACCTGACGCGCGACCTGCATGCCTCGATCGCCCGGCTGACCCGGGAGGCCGGGCAATCCGCGTCGTCTGCGCCGGAGGCACGCGAGCACCTGCGCGAAGCCTTGGAGATGAGCGCCAACGCCGCACATGCAACCCTGGCCACGGCCGAGCGCCTGCGACCGCGGGCAGCAGCGCTGCGCGAACGCGCGCGTACCGTGTCGGCCGGCGGCGGCGGCGATCCGGCCGCGGCGCTGCAACTGGCCCATCACGCCGACGGCTTGGCCGGCGGCTTGCTCGAGGACTTCACGCGCTTGATCGAAATGCAGGCCTGGCAGGACCTTTCGGGGCAACGCCTGCAGCAGGTCAACACCTTCATCGACAACGTGGAGACCGCGCTCGTGGAACTTGCGCGACTGACCGGGACCATCAGCGGCGCGCCGTCCGGCGGCGAACGCCAGCCACCAGCAGTCTCGACCCAGGACGAAGTCGATCGGCTGCTCTCCGACTTCGGCTTTTGAATGCTCACATGTCCGCGGCGATCGACAACGAGGTGCTGCAAGCCTTCCTGGTCGAGGCCGGGGAATTGCTCGATGCGCTCGGGGACCAGTTGATCGCCCTCGAGGCCCATCCGGCCGATGGCGAATCGTTGAATCCGGTGTTCCGCGCCTTCCACACCGTCAAGGGGGGCGCGGGCTTCCTCGCGGTCCGGCCCATGGTCGAGCTCTGCCACCGCGCCGAGGAACTGCTCGACGGGGCACGCAATCAGCGCTTGCTGCTGGAACCCGCGCACATCGACTGCCTGCTCCAGGCCTCGGACACCTTGCTGGAAATGATCCAGGCGCTGCGCAACGGCGAGGACGTGCCCCCGCCGCCCATTGAATTGATGCACAGGCTGCAACCGCAATCTGCCGCCGACGCGGCGGAAGCCGCAGCGGTCGAGGCGAGCGCAGGCGTGGACGACACGTCCTCCGGCGATGGCAATGGCGGCGACGCCATCGATGACAGCGAATTCGAGGCATTGCTGGACAGCATCTACGGCAAGGGTGGTGCGCCGGGCGTGGAGAATCCCGATGCGTCCGCGGGCGGAAATCCTCCCAAGGCCGTCATCCCGGGCGCCACCCATGGCGATGGCCCGCACGACCCCATCGACGCCAAAGACGAGAAGCCGGCGTCCGGCCAAACGCAGAAGCATCGCGCCGATACCACGATCCGCGTGGACACCGGGCGCATCGACGCGCTGATCAATGCGGCCGGTGAACTGGCGCTGGTGCGCAACCGGCTCGCCAACCTCACCGCAAGCGGCACGAACACCGAAATGGAACGCGCGGTGGGCAACCTGGACCGCGTTGCGGGCGACCTGCAGGCGGCTGCGCTGCAGATGCGCATGCAGCCGATCGGGCGGCTGTTCCAGCGCTTCCCGCGGATTGTCCGCGACCTCGCGCGCCAGCTCGGCAAGCAGGTGACGCTGGTGCAGCATGGCGAGGACACCAGTCTCGATCGCATCCTCGTCGAGTCCCTTGCCGATCCGTTGATCCACCTGTTGCGCAACGCCATCGACCACGGCCTCGAGGATCCCGACACCCGCGAGCAGGCCGGCAAGCCGCGCCAGGGCACAGTGACGCTCGCGGCCGGCCAGGAAGGCGAGCGGATCGTGATCCGCATTCGCGACGATGGCCGCGGCATGGACCCGGAGGTGCTGCGCAAGAAGGCAGTCGAGAAGGGATTGATCACTGAAGCGCAGTCGAACCAGATGGATCCGGCCGAATGCCACGCCCTGATCTTCCGCCCCGGTTTCAGCACCCGCAGCGAGATTTCCGACATTTCCGGTCGCGGCGTCGGCATGGACGTGGTCAAGACCGGGATCGCCACCCTCGGCGGGACCATCGCGATCGAATCGACGCCGGGCAGCGGTACCACGATCCACATCGCCATTCCGCTGACGCTGGCGATCCTGCGCGTGTTGATGGTGCGCGTCGGCGACCGCCAGCTTGCGCTGCCGCTCACGAACGTCCTCGAGGTGTTCGAACTGCGCAAGACCGAGATGCGGATGCTCGATGGACGGGTGGTCGCCGCCCACCGCGGGCGGCCGCTCCCGCTCAGCGACCTCGCTGCCTGGGCCGGCGTGCCAACCGCAGCGGATACCCGCGCGCACGTGGTGGTGGTGCACGTGGGCCACCAGCAGCTCGGCCTGCTCGCAACCCAAGTTCTGGGCCGCGAAGAAGTCATGATCAAACCGCTGGGGCCACGTCTTCGGCACCTCCCCGGCATCGCCGGCGCCACCATCACCGGCAACGGTCGCGTCGCGCTGGTGCTCGACCTGGTGTCGCTGGCCGAATCCTCCCTCCCCCAACCCCTGCGGATGACGGCCTGAGCCATGGATCCCCTGAGCCTCATCGGCGCCATCCTCGCCTTCATGGTGCTGGTCTTCGGCATCATCCTGAAGGGCGGCACCGTCGCTGAACTGTGGAACCTCGCTGCGCTCATCATCGTGTTCGGCGGCACCCTTTCGGCAACGATCCTGCACACCCCGATGCCGGTCGTGCGCCGCGCGTTGTCGATCGTGCAATGGGTATTCCGACCGCCGCACCTGCATGCGCCGGACCTGGTCAAACGGATCGTGGGCTGGAGCGAACTGTCGCGCCGCCAGGGCTTGCTGGGTCTGGAGCCGAACATCGAGTCCGAATCCGACCCGCTGACGAAGAAAGGCCTGCAACTGCTGGTCGATGGCAGCGAGCCGGAAACCATCCGCAGCGTGCTGGAAGTGGAAATCAGCACCCGTGAACACTCCGACATGGACGCGGCGAAAGTGTTCGAGCAGGCCGGCGTCTACTCGCCCACCATGGGCATCATCGGTGCGGTGATGGGCCTGATGGCGGTAATGCAGAATCTCGCCGACCCCAGCAAGCTGGGCAGCGGCATCGCCGCCGCGTTCGTGTCCACCATCTACGGCATCAGCCTTGCGTATCTCTTCATGCTGCCGATGTCGGCCAAGCTGAAGAGCATCACCCGCAGCCGCGCGCGGCTCGACGAGCTGCTGGTGGAAGGCCTGATCTCGATCGCGAAGGGCGACAACCCGCGCCAGATCGAGAGCAAGCTCAAGGGCTTCCTGCCATGAGGAAGCCGCACCAGGAAGAACACGTCGACGCCGAGAAGTGGGCGATTCCCTACGCCGATTTGTTGACCCTGTTGCTGGCGTTTTTCGTGGTGATGTATTCGCTCTCCTCGGTCAACGAAGGAAAGTTCCGGATCCTCGCCGAATCCATGCGCGCGGCTTTCCACGGCACCGGCCAAGTAATCGGCGATATCAAGGTCGAGCGCGCGCACCAGGCCAAGCTGCCGAACGAGGCGCACGCGACCGGCGCGATGCCGATCGCGCGCGTGCCCGTGCCGGTACCGCCGCGCCAAACGCCGCCACCGGGCTACGAGGGCGCCAAGGCCAAGCCCAGCGGTGGCGGTGACGATCAGACGGCGAGCCTCAAGGCCATCTCCAACAATGTCGCCAAGGCGCTGCAGCCGTGGGTCCAAAGCAAGCAGGTGATCATCCGCCAGACCAAGCAATGGCTCGAAATCGAGATCCGCACCGACGTGCTGTTCCCGAGCGGCGTCGCGCAACTGGCCGGCACCGCGCGCGGCGTGCTGGATGGCCTCGCCGGCGCAGTGGCACCATTCCCCAACCCGATCCGTATCGAGGGCTACACCGACAACCGTCCCATCAATACCCGGAAGTTTCCATCCAACTGGGAACTGTCGGCGGCGCGCGCCGGCAGCGTCGCGCGGCTGTTCAGTGAGCACGGCGTCGATCCCGGCCGCATCGCGATCTTCGGCTGGGGCGAAACCCATCCGGTGGCCAGCAATGCGACGCCCGAGGGCCGCAACCGCAACCGCCGCATCGCAATCGTGGTGCTGGGCGACCACGGCATGCCCAAGCGCTACTACAGCAACAGCGATCCGCATTCGCTCGCCGCGAACCCTGCGCCAGCCACGGCTCCGGCACTGGCGCACCGGACCGGGGGGCAAACCCCGACGACAGCGCACGGCACCACGCCGAACGTGGCCGCGACGATCCAGGCCGCCAGCCTGCACGGCGTGCAATGAGCGGCATGCACGGATCGCCGACCATCACGCCGCGCGTGGAGGATCCATGGTCATGAACGCGGACAGCGCGACCACCGGTTCCTGGCTGGCTTTCGAACTGGCAGGCCAGGGCTACGCCGTGCCGCTCGCCGACGTGCGCGAGATCATCCGCCCCGAGCCGCCGACGCCGGTGCCGGGCGCGCCCGCCGATGTGCTCGGCATCATCAGCGTGCGCGGCAGCATCGTCACCGTGCTCGATGGCTGCCGGCGCTTGGGCCTGGACGGCGGCAACCACGGCCCGGACGAGAGACTGGTGATCTTCCACGCCGAGGACGAAAGTGTCGGCTTGCGCATCGACGCGCTGCGCGACGTAGTGGACCTCGATCCCGACGAACGGATGCCGCCTCCGCCCGGGACGGCCACCCGCGACAACGACCCGGTGCTCGGCGTGCTGGACTGCGGCAACGGATTCGTTACGCTGCTGGACGCCGGCAAGCTGTGCCGCCCATACCAACCCGCGATGGAGGCATCGACATGAACATCGTCGACATGAACATTGTCTTTTGGGTCATCCTGGCCGTCGTGTTGCTGCAGTTGGTGGTGAGCTTCGTCGCATGGTGGCAACTGGCGCGCCGGTTGCGCGCCGTGGCCGAAGCCCAGCAGCAGCTCGCCAGCACCGACGTGCCCACCTCGATGCTCGTGACCGCGATGGCGCGCATCGAGGCACGCCTGCAGCAGCTCGAACACGAGCATCAAGTGGCGCCCGCACCGCAGGCGCAGCCCGACGACCGCGCCTATGACCTGGCGCAACGCATGGCGCGCAACGGCGCCGACGCCGCCCAGATCGCCGAAGCCTGCGGCATCACCCAAAACGAAGCCGAGCTGCTGCGACGCCTGCACGCGCCGGCCGGCTGAGCGCGCGCGCAGCGAGCCAGGTCAGTCCGTCCAGCATCGCCTGATCCACTTTCATCGCCATCGCCTGCTCCTCCGCGGCTCGTGCCGCTTGCTATGTATCAGGCAGCAGTTACACAGTATAAATTACAGACTCTTCGATCACTCCCACGCTCCGTTACGCCCCCGTTTCCGCGCCCGATACCCATTACGCCCCCGAATCCGCTGCATTGCAAAGTTAATCTACACGCCGTGCAGGTCCGTCACAGTCGGGCAAAGCCTTGATTCGGTGTAGGCTTTTGCCTTGACCCCTGCGACGGTGCGGGGCGAAGATGTTTGCAACACCCCGGTTACGGGGTCTACTTAGCGTTAGATTTTCTGGGAAGCCATGGAACCATCGGTCTTACTCGCGCAATTGCGAGCGCTCCTTGAACGAGCGCCGGACTTCGAGGCGTATTCACCATTGTCGCGCGAGCACGTGCAATGGCTCGGGCAGGCCCACGCCTTGGTGTCGCGATGGGATCGCACTCAAGCAATAATGCTGCAAGTCGCGGCAGATGCAATGGCAAGCGATTTCCTCAGAGCTTCAAATGTTGCGACAATTCTTGGCGTCCTAAATCGCGCAATCGCAGATCTTGAATTGCGGGTCCCAAGAGATGGGCAAGTTACGTTTGCAGCGGGCCAAGTCTACGACTTTTTCCGAGAGCTAAACAAAGTCATCGCATCAGCCGAGGCATCAATCTTTATAGTCGACCCGTACTTAGACTCAACGGTCTTTGACCATTACCTTACTTCGAGGCGAGAAAAGGTCGCAGTCAGACTTTTGGTCCATAAAAACGCAGATGGCATTGCATCAGCAAGGAATAAGTACGTTCAGCAACATGGTAGCATCCTCGAAATACGTAAGTGCAATAAGATTCATGATCGCGTGATTTTCATTGACGGCTATGTCTGCTGGATAGTTGGGCAGTCCCTAAAAGACGCTGCCAAAGCTAAGCCTACATATTTGGTGCCACTCGCGCCAGACGTGGTGGCCACAAAATTGCAAGATTATGAAACCATCTGGTCTGCCGCAGAGAAAATCTAACTATTCGGTCAACCGGACGCTCAC
>JBOHYO010000143.1:0-5843 GCA_050737935.1 Rhodanobacteraceae bacterium | reverse complement strand
GAGCCGCGCTGCGACGGGTGTTGCAAGGATGGACACGACGAAATTCACGGCCAGCGCCAGCAGGCCGATGTAGATGCCGTAGTGCGCGTTGCCGAAGACGAACATGTAGACCGGCTTCAAACCCTGGTGCCACGCGAGCGCGCTGCCCAGCAGCATTCCGGCAGCCCAGCCGAGCAACAGCGCGGAAGCGCGCAGCCAGCGCGTGTACAGACCGCAGATCACCGCCGGGAAGATCTGCAGCATCCAGATGCCGCCCAGCAGTTGCAGGTCGATCGCGAATTTCGTCGGCAGGTACAGCACCGCCAGCAGCGCACCGAATTTCACCAGCAGCGAAATGTTTTTCGCAATCCGCGATTCCTGCGCGCTTGAAAGATTTGCGTTGATATACGCGCGCCAGATATTGCGGGTGAAAAGATTGGCCGCGCCGATCGACATGATCGCCGCGGGTACCAGCGCTCCCAGCGCGATCGCGGCGAAGCAGAATCCGGCGAACCACGGCGGGAAGCTCGCGTTGATCAGCGCGGGCACGGCCATCGAGCCATCCTTGACGTCCACGTGCGCGGCCAGCGCCATGTAGCCGAGCAAGGCGACCAGCCCCAGCATGATGCTGTACGCGGGCAACCATACGGCGTTGCGTCGGATCGTCTGCGGACTGTTGGCCGACAGCGTCGCCGTGGTCGCGTGCGGGTACAGGAACAGCGCGAACGCCGAACCGAGCGCCAGCGTCGCGAACGACCAGTACTGGTCGGGTTTCAGCAAGACGCCGGTGTCGCCGCCCTTTGCGGCGAACGCCTTTTCGGCCGCGTCGAACATCGCGCCGTAGCCGCCCAGCTTGATCGGGATGATCACCACCGCTGCGATCACGGTGATGTAGAGCATCGCGTCCTTGACGAAGGCGATCAGTGCCGGCGCACGCAGGCCGCTGGAATAGGTGTACAGCGCCAGAATCACGAACGCGACGATCAGCGGCGTTTCCCGGCCGATGCCGAGCGTGGCGAGGCCCATCGCCTCGAAAACCTTCTCGAGGCCCACGAGTTGCAGCGCGATGTAGGGCATGGTCGCGAACACGCCGGTGACGGCGACCGCAAGTGCGAGTCCGCGACTGCCGTAGCGACCCTCCACGAAATCCGCCGAGGTGATCCAGCCGTGCTTGCGGCATGCGTTCCACAGGCGCGGCATGGTCAGGAACACGATCGGATACAAGAACACGGTGTACGGCATCGCGAAGAATCCGTAGGCGCCAACCGCGTACACCAGCGCAGGCACCGCGATCAGGGTGTAGGCGGTATAGAGATCGCCGCCCAGCAGGAACCAGGTGACGAACGCGCCGAAGCGGCGGCCGCCCAGGCCCCATTCGTGCAGTTGCGTCAGATCGCCCCGCCGCCAGCGCGCCGCGAAGAAGCCCAGCACCGTGACCAGCACGAAGAAGAACGCGAAGACGCCGAGCGCGGTGCCGTCGAACCTGACGCCGCTCATGCGCGCCAACCGCGATGCACGATCCACGTCAAGATCGCGGCCAGCACGATCCAGGCGAACTGCCAGACGTAGAAGAACGGGAACCCCGCGATCGTCGGCTGCGTTCGGTTATAGAACGGCACCCACAACAGCGCGATGAACGGAATCACGAGAATCAGCGGTAGCCAGCGGCGCAGTGTTTGCACTCGACCTCCCTTGCCGGTTGTGCCTCAGTTTGAAATCCCGGACATCCGTTCGCGCTGAGCGTAGCGGCGTTCAGGCCGCGAAGTCGAAGCGCCGAGCCACTGTCCTTCGACTTCGGCGTTTCGCGCCTACGCTCAGAGCCCGCCCCGGACTCGATCCGGGGACGAACGGGAACATCAAATTGCAGCACTACTCCCTGGCCGCGAGGCTCGCGGCGATCGTCCCGGCGTCGTATGCTTGCGCGCTGTCGCGCCGGATGGCAAGTGCCGCCGCGAATTACGATCCGAATCGGGAATCCAAGGCATGCCCAGCAATATCAACCGCGGACCACGCCAGATCTGGCTGGCGTTCACCTGGTCAATGAAGGGCTTGCGCGCGGGCTGGCGCATCGAGGCGTCGTTCCGCCTCGAAGTGATCCTGGTCGTGATTCTGTTCCCGATCGGGTTGTGGCTGGGCCCCGGCGCGATCGAGAAGGCCCTGCTGGCAGGCTCGCTGTTGCCGGTGCTCGCGGCGGAAATGCTGAATTCCGCCGTCGAATGCCTGGTCGACAAGCTCTGGCCCGAACTTCACGAAACAGCCGGGCGCGCCAAGGACATGGGCTCGGCAGCGGTGTTCCTGTTGATGGTCAACGTACTGGTGATCTGGGTCGTGATCCTCGGGGCGCGGTCGGGGGCCTGGTGATGGATCCGCTGCGTTGGCTGCGCCACTGGTTCCATGCACCCGCCAGCCGTGCATTTCCGCCGCAAACGATGCAACGCATCCAGGATGCGATCGCCGAAGGCGAAGTGAAACATGATGGCGAGATCTGTTTCACCGTCGAGGCCCGGTTGCCGGCGCGTTACCTGATCGGGGGACGACGCGTGCGCGCGCGTGCCGAAGGCGTGTTCGCCGATTTGAAGGTGTGGGATACCGAGCGTCGCACCGGCGTGCTTATCTATGTGCTGCTCGGGGATTACACGATCGAAATCGTTCCCGACCGCGGGTTGTTGGCGCGGGTGCCGGAGGGATCGTGGGCGAAGATCGTCGGGCAGATGCGCGAGCAGTTCCACAACGAGCAATGGGAGGAAGGCGCGCTCTCGGGGATCGCGGCGCTGCACGCCCTGCTCGAGTTGTATCTGCCGCCGGGGCCGGGGCGTCGTGATGCGTTTCCGGATCAGCCGATCATCCTGTAGGGCGGACTTCGTCCGCCATCGCCCTGGGCGGTGATGCGCCAATTCGGCGGACAGTGTCCGCCCTACAAGCCCGCGTCAGCGTCGCTTGCGGTGCGCAGCGCGCCGGCCAGTTCTCCGGGTGAGAGGACAGGCGCCTGGCAGGCAAAGCCTGCGCAGACATAGGCGGTACCCGCTGCGCCGCGCGAGCTTCGTTCCGACAGAAGACCTGGCAGGGCAGGGGATTCGGCGGGGATCAGGAACGCATCGACCGGATCGCCGCCGGGCACGATCCCCGCGCCGCGCAATGCATCCCGTAACGCCGATTGCCACGTGCCCAGTCGATCTGCCGGGCAGCGCACCACGATCTGCGGGCGCGGATGCTCGAACTCCTGCAGCGCACGGAGCACGCTGGTACAGGCGTCGGGATATTGTTCCAGCGCGCCCGTGGCTGCGCGGAGTGCCTGCTCGGCGGCATCGACATAGCGCGCTTCGCCGAGCAGGTGCCCGAGCCGGAGCAGCGAACGGATTGCAATCCCGTTGCCGTTGGGCAGACTGTTGTCGGTCCAGTCTCGGCCGCGGACAAGCGGCGTTGCATGTTGTGCGGTCGAAAACCAGAAGCCGCCGGACTCGCGGTCGGCAAACTTGTCGAGCAACGCGTCTGCGAGCGCGACGGCCCAGTCGAGGTCGCGCGGATCGAACGCTTGTTGCATCACCTCGAGGAGTGCATCCAGCAGGAATGCATGGTCGTCCAGGAAGCCGGGGATGCGTTGCGCCGGTCCGGCGGCATTGGCGAACAACGTGCCGTCGATCCAGACGGATTCGCGCAGCGCACTCAGCGCGCGCGATGCCATGTCGGCATACCGCGCGTCACCGAGCATGCGCGCGGTGCGTGCGAGGCCGGAGATCGCCAGCGCGTTCCAGGCCGTCAGGATCTTGTCGTCGCGCGCGGGATGTTCGCGGCGTCCGCGCACGTCGAACAGCTTGCTTCGCGCCGTCTCGTACTTGGTCGCGACGTCGCCTGCCGCGAGCCCAAGTTGCCGGGCCACGTCGTCGAGTGGCACCGTGCGCAGCAGGTGCCAGGCTCCGCCCTCGAAGTTCGCCGGCTGGTCCAGGCCGAACGCCTGCTCGGCAACCGCATCGATCTCCGCTGGGAGGGCGTCCCGCACCTGCTCACGGGTCCAGAGATAGAAGCGTCCTTCCGCGCCTTCGCTGTCGGCGCTGATGGCGCTGTAGAACGCACCGTTCGGCGCGGTCATGTCGCGCCCCAGCCAATCCGAAATCCCCCGCACGGCTTGGCTTGCGGCGGCGCGCAGCGTTGCGTCGGCCTGTTCGTCCGTCGCGAGCCGCGCGTAGGCTGGCAGCAATTGCGCATTGTCGTAGAGCATCTTTTCGAAGTGCGGGATCGTCCAGCTTGCGTCCACCGAGTAGCGGAAAAAGCCACCGCCGAGGTGATCCTGCAGACCGCGCGCGGCCATGGTCCAGAGGGTGAGGTGCACTTGCTTCTGAACCTCGCTCCCTTCGGGAGAGTCGGCGGGTAGCTCCGAGCGCGCGGCGCTGGGGTGAGGGGACGGCAACTCCGAACCCTCATCCGGCGCTGCGCGCCACCTTCTCCCGGAGGGAGAAGGGTCCAGCAGCCACTCCAGTTCGGTCGCGCGCGGAAACTTGGGCGCGCCGCGGGTGCCGCCCCATTCGGGATCGGCGCGCGCCGTAACCCGCTGCAATGCGGTGCGCGCCACCGAGGCCGCATCGGGAACCGCGCCCGATGCGAGGTTCTCCATGCGCTGCATCCAGTCGCGCAGTTGTGCGGCCTGTGCGCGCAGCTCGCCGCGATGGGAGTCGAAATGGCGGCGCGCTCCTTGCAGCACCTCGGGGAAACCGGGCAGGCCGTGGCGTGGCGCGGGCGGAAAATAGGTGCCGATGTAGAACGGCACGAGGTCGCGCGGATCGAGAAACGCGGTCAGCGGCCAGCCGCCGCCACGGCCGACCAGCGCCTGGTGCGCCAGTTGGTAGGTGCGATCGACGTCGGGCCGTTCCTCGCGGTCCAGTTTGATATTCACGAACCAGCGGTTCATCGCTGCCGCAATCGCGGGATCCTCGAAGCACTCGTGCGCCATCACGTGGCACCAGTGGCAGGCGCTGTAGCCGATCGAGAGCAGGATCGGCGTGTCGCTCTCGCGCGCGCTTGCCAATGCCACGTCGTCCCACGGTTGCCAGTCCACCGGATTGCCGGCGTGCATGCGCAGGTAGGGACTGGACGCCGTGGCGAGGCGGTTCGGCATGCATCCCATGCTATCGCGCTCGCACCAAAGAAAAAGCCCTGCCGGGGCCGGGCTCCTCGATGCGGGGCGTGGGAAGGCGCGCAGCGAGTGGACTGCTTGCCTCTGCGCGGATGGCGCGGCTATGTTGGCGTGCTGTCCGTGCGGAGTCTTTCGTGAGCGAAGCCGTCGAATATCCCGGGCTGTACCTCAAGCGGGGCGAGGATGCGCGCCTGCGCGCGGGACATCTTTGGGTATTCGCGAACGAGGTGGACGTTGCGCGCTCCCCGTTGGGCGGCTTCGAGCCGGGCGAGGCGTGCGCGATCATGGCCGCCAGCGGCAAACCGGTCGGTGTCGGCTACGTCAATCCCCATTCGCTGATCTGTGCGCGCCTGGTGGCGCGCGGCCTGGAACATCCACTGGATGCGTCATTGCTGACGCATCGCCTGCAGGTGGCGCTGGCGCTCCGCGAGCGGTTGTACGGGGAACCGTTCTACCGCCTGTTGTACGGCGAGTCCGATGGCGTGCCGGGCCTCACCCTGGACCGATTCGACGACGTGATCGTCGCGCAGGCGACAACGGCGGGCATCGAACGCCTGAAACCGCAGGTCGAAGCCGCGGTGCAGAAGGTCCTGAAACCGCGCGCGCTGATCTGGAAGAACGACGCCGGGATCCGCGAACTGGAAGGATTGATGGCCTATGCCGATGTCGGCTTCGGCGAGCCGCCCGGTGCGCTGCACGTGCGCGAGGGCGGGCTGGAGTTCGCGGTGGACGCGAT
>JBOHYO010000142.1:0-5369 GCA_050737935.1 Rhodanobacteraceae bacterium | reverse complement strand
ATGGCGTTCCTGTTCTCGCTGCTCGCGACGATCTATCCGGCGTGGCGTGCGTCGCGCACGCAACCGGCGCAGGCGTTGCGGTATGAGTAGCCGGGACTCGGGACTCGGGACTCGGGACTCGACCAATGCCGTGGTGCTGCGCGCGAGCCACATCGCCAAGACATACCAGGAAGGCAAGCTGCGCACGCCGGTGCTGGAGGACGCGAGCTTCGAGCTGGCGCGCGGCGAAACGCTGGCGATCGTGGGGGCATCGGGTTCCGGCAAGAGCACGTTGCTGCACATCGTCGGCGGCCTCGACACGCCGACCGGCGGCGTGATCGAACTGGAAGGCCGCGAGTTGTCGAAGTTGCCCGATGCCGAACGGGGACGGGTGCGCAACCGCTCGCTCGGCTTCGTCTACCAATTCCACCACTTGCTGCCGGAATTCTCGGCGCTTGAAAACGTCGCGATGCCACTGTTGATCCGCGGCACGCCGATCCCCGAAGCGCGCGGGCAGTCACAATCGTTGCTGGAACGCGTCGGCCTCGGTCACCGGCTCGAGCACAAACCCGGCGAATTGTCCGGCGGCGAGCGTCAGCGCTGCGCGATGGCGCGCGCACTGGTGACCCGGCCTGCCTGCGTGCTGGCCGACGAACCGACCGGGAACCTCGATGAACAGAATGCGGCGTCGCTGTACGAGTTGATGCTGGAGTTGAACCGCGAGATCGGCACCAGCATCGTGCTGGTTACCCACGACCGCAAGTTCGCCGGGCGGATGGATCGGGTGCTGGAGCTGACCGGCGGCGCGCTGCATCCGTTGCCGCAAGACAGCTGACGTCGCCATGGCCGCGCGCAGGGGACGCCGCGCCGACAAGCCCATGCCGGGGATCCTCGCCGGCGCCGTGATGATCCTTGCAGGCGCGGTGCTGGTGCAGGCGCTGCCGGCTTTGCCGCCGCGCTGGCTGGATGCTTCGATCGGCTGCATCGCGCTCGCGGGGCTGGGGCTGTGCCTGCGACTGCGCGCTTCCGCCTGGTTGTACTGCCTTCCGATCGTGCTCGCTGCCTTCGCGTGGACGGCATGGCGCGCCGATCTGGCTCTCGACGCGCGCCTTCCGCGTGCGCTGCAGAAGCAGGACATCCTGGTCACCGGAACCGTGACCGGTCTGCCCGAAGCGCGAGAGGATTCGACCCACTTCGAGTTCGACGTCGAGAGCGCCCGTTTCCAGGGCCGTGGGATTCCGGTGCGCGGTCGCGTGCGCCTGTCGTGGTACGCCTCGCGCCAGCATGCCGCGCCATCCATTGCGCCTTGCACGCGCTGGCGCTTGCGGGTGAGGATGAAGCGGCCGCATGGGTTGATCAACCCCGGTGGACAGGATTTCGAGCGGTCGGCGCTGCAGAAGGGCATCATCGCGACCGGATACGTTCGCGAGGATTCCGCGAACTCGATGCTCCACACGGGCGCATGTGTGGACGCGGTGCGTGCCAGCGTCGGCAGTGCGATCGATGCTTCCCTGCCGAAGGACGCGCACGCGGCGCGGCTGCTGCGCGCGTTGAGCGTGGGCGACGAACGTGCGCTCGACGAGCAGGACTGGCAGGTGGTGCGGGCGACCGGCATCAGCCATCTGATCGCGATCTCCGGATTCCACGTCGGCCTCGCCGCGGTGTTCGGCGCCTTGCTGGTGCGCTTGCTCTGGTGGCTGTTTCCGGCCTTGGCGTTGCGGCTGGCCCGTCCACTCGCCGAAGCGGCGGTGGCGTTTCCGGCGGCTCTGGCCTACGGCGCGCTGGCAGGCTTCGGCTTGCCGACCACCCGCACCCTGCTGATGATCGCCGTCGTCGCCGGCTGGCGCTTGCTGCGCCGCGGCGGCGGATTCGGCGAGGGATTCGGGCTGGCATTGGCGGCCATCCTGATCGCCGATCCGTTGTCGGTATTGTCGGCCGGCTTCTGGCTGTCATTCGCGGGCGTCGCCTTGCTGGCCTGGACGCTGGCGCGTGACAGCGGCTGGCGCGGCCATCTCAAGGAGATCGGCCTGGCGCCGCTTTTGATGACCCTCGCCTTGTTGCCGCTCACGGTCTGGTTTTTCGGGCAGGCATCGCTGGTCGGGCCGCTGGCCAATCTCGTGGCAGTGCCGTTCGTCAGTTTCGTGATCGTGCCGATCGATCTTGTTGCGTGCGCATTGCTGTTCGTGTGGCCAGCAGCCGGCCAGGGATTGCTGCACGTATGCGCGCACCTGGTCGACGGATTGTGGTGGTTCCTGGTCCACCTTGCCGCATGGAAACCGGCGATGCAGTACCTGCCACAGCCGACCCTCGTGGCCTTCGCGCTGGCCTGCATCGGCGCCGTATGGTTGCTGGCGCCGCGCGGGGTGCCGGCGCGCATGCTCGGCGCGCTGTTGCTGCTGCCGTTGTGCTGGCCGCGCACCAGTCTGCCGTCGTCCGGTGCGTTTCGCGCCACCGTGGTCGACGTGGGGCAGGGCCTGTCCGTGCTGGTTCGCACCCGCGGACATGCATTGCTGTACGACACCGGTGCGCGTTATCCGTCCGGATTCGACCTGGGTGCCGCGGCGGTGGTGCCGAGCCTGCATGCACTCGGCGTCAGGCACCTCGACGAACTGGTCATCAGCCATGGCGACAACGACCATGCGGGCGGCGCGATTTCGGTGCTGGCCGCGTATCCGGACACACCGGTTTGGGGAGGAGAACCGGCGCGCGGTCCGGTGCCGATGCGTCAATGCCATGCCGGCCGGCGCTGGCAATGGGATGGCGTGGACTTCCGCATCCTCAGGCCACCTGCGCCGGTCACGATCAAGGGCAATGATGCCGGTTGTGTGTTGCTGGTGAGCGGGACGGGCGGCCGCCTGCTGCTGCCCGCGGACACTTCGTCCAGCGTCGAGCCGGACATCGCCCGCGCCGTGCCACCGGGCACTCCGCTGGTGCTGGTGGTGCCGCATCACGGCAGCAAGACGTCGTCGAGCCCGGGGTACCTTCAGGCGCTGCATCCTCGTCTTGCGATTGCGTCGAGCGGCTACTTGAATGGCTATCATCATCCCGCCCCGGTCGTCGTCGCGCGCTACGCGGATCTCGGTATTCCGCTCCTGAATACGCCATCGACGGGCGCGGTGCGCATTGCGTTTCCGGCAGTCGCGCCGCCGCGCATCGTTTCCGAAGAGCGCATCAGGCAGGCGCATTACTGGCGCGAGCACTGATTTGGTCCTGCGCGCCGCGACGTCTTCCGTTGGGCTTCCCCCGATCAAGTCGGGGTCAACCCAACCTACCGAAGCGAGTCGCAGGTTGGCCGCTCTTGTAGGTTGGCGCTGAGCGCAGCGAAGCCCAACAACGGTCCGGATCATCCCGTTCGCAATCGATGTCGCATCCCTTTCCGGGTTCGGATGTTGGGCTTCTCCCGGAACAAGTCCGGGATCAACCCAACCTACGGGGCTGCGGTCGTCGATCGCGCGCATGGCGCGCTCCTACACCGAAGCGGAGCCAAGCGTGCTCTTGTAGGTTGGCGCTGATCGCAGCGAATACCAACAAGCGTCCCCCTGTTCATCCCACCAGCCAAGTATGACCGCCAGAGCCCTCCAGACTGCGACCCCCGCCACGGACGGACAGGCCCGCGCTGGTATGATGCGCGTGCATCGCGGAGCACCCGCAGCGGAGGTTGCAAGTGTTTGAAATCCTGAAGGCGGGCGGCTGGGGCATGCTGCCCATCCTGGCGTGCTCGGCGGTCGGCCTTGCGATCGTGCTCGAGCGTTTCTGGACCTTGCGCCGGGGGACGGTGCTGCCGCCTGGCCTGGGCGACCAGGTGCGAAGCTGGGCGCATTCGCAGCAGTTGAACTCGTCCCATATCCAGGCTCTGCGGGAAAACTCCCCGCTGGGCGAACTGCTGGCCGCCGCGCTGGATGTACGCAACCGTTCGCGCGCGGAAATCAAGGAACGCATCGAGGACACCGGCCGGCACGTGGTGCATGATCTCGAGCGCTACCTCAACACCCTTGGCACGATCGCCTTGATCGGGCCGCTGCTCGGTTTGCTCGGGACAGTGTTCGGCCTGATCCGGATGTTCCTGGCCGTGATGGTTTCGGGGGTCGGCGACCCGATGAAGATGGCGGGCGGCATCGGCGAGGCGCTGGTCTGCACGGCATCGGGCCTGGTGGTCGCGATCCCGGCGTACGTGCTGCACCGGTACTTTCGTTCGAAGGTGCAGGGCTACGTGGTGCAAATGGAGAAGCAGGCCACCGCGCTGCTGGACGAGTTGGCGGTAACGCGGCCGCAAGCGGTCGAAACGCGCGCGGCCACGGCAGCGGCTCCGGCTCCGCGACCTGCCCGCGCCGCGGGCTGACGGACGCCGCGATGCGCATCGGCAGCAGCCGCACCGACGAATTCGAGATCAACGTCGTCAGCCTGATCGACGTGCTGCTGACCTTGTTGATGTTCTTCGTGCTCACCACGACGTTCGTGCAGCAGGGGCGCCTGAAGGTATCGCTGCCCCAGGCCAGCGAACAGGCGAACGCCCCCGCCAACGACACGCTGGTCATCGTGATCGATCGCCAGGGACATTTCTTCGTCGGCGACAACCGCGTGCTCGGCGACGACGAGGGCACGCTCCAGCGGGCGATCCAGGCTGTCGCCGGCAGCGATCGCGCGCGCCCGGTATTGCTGCGGGCCGATGGCCAGACCCCGCACCAGGCGGTCGTGACGGCGATGGATGCGCTGGGCCGGCTGGGCTTCGCGCATCTGTCCATCGCCACCGCGCCTGCGAAGGCGCCCGCCGCCGGTGCCTGACACGCCCCGGATGCAGGGCTCCGATGCCGCGGTATACCGGCGGCTGCTGGGCTTGCTGCGCCCGTTCCGCACGATCGTCGTGGTCACGATCCTCGCGATGGTCGCGGACGCCGCGTGCATGACGCTGTTCGCCCGCGAGGTCAAGCCGCTGATCGACAAACTGTTCGTCGACCGCGACCCGAACGTGATCTTCTGGATGCCGATCATCATCGTCGGGATCTTCTTCGTGCGCAGCATCGCGGTGTACATCGAGAGCTACGGGAGCGCGTACGTCGGGCGCGGTGTTGTGCAGGACATGCGCCGCCGGATCTTCGAGAAATACCTGCGGATGCCGGCGTCGTTCTTCGATGCCGAATCCTCCGGCCAGCAGATTTCGCGGATCACCTACACCAGCGAACAGGTCGCGCAGGCGACCACCGATTCTGCCAAGACCGCGATCGTGGATGGCCTGACCGTGATCGGGCTGGTCGCGGTGATGCTGTACACCAACTGGATGTTGACCCTCGCGCTATTGGTCATGGTGCCGTTGATCGGGATCCTGGTGACTTATGTGAGCCGCCGATACCGGCGCATAAACGTCACCATCCAGGAGCTGGTCGGCCGTGTCA
>JBOHYO010000141.1:0-2087 GCA_050737935.1 Rhodanobacteraceae bacterium | reverse complement strand
CGCTCGACGTTGTTCACTTCGAGATCCGATACCGCGGTCGTCAGCACCGGGTCCCAGTTCACCAACCGGTTGCCGCGATAGATCAAGCCCGCGCGGTACCATTCGACGAACACCTTGCGCACCGCGGACGACAGGCCCTCGTCCATCGTGAAGCGCTCGCGCGACCAGTCCATTGATGCGCCGAGGCGCCGCATCTGCTGCGTGATCGTGGAACCCGATTCCTGCTTCCAGCGCCACACGCGCTCGACAAACTTGTCTCGGCCGAGGTCATGACGGGTCTTGCCTTCCGCGGCCAACTGGTTTTCGACGATCTTCTGCGTGGCGATGCCGGCGTGGTCGGTGCCGCCCTGCCACAAGGTGTTCTTGCCCGACATCCGCGCATGCCGGATCAGCGCATCCATGACCGTTTGCTGGAACGCGTGGCCCATGTGCAGCGTACCGGTGACGTTCGGTGGCGGCAGCAGGATCGCGTATGGATCACCCTTGCCGGTCGGCTTGAAGCAGCCGGCGTCTTCCCAGCGCGCATACCACTTCGATTCGATCTCTTTCGGGTCGAAACTCTTGTCCATCACGGTCCGGGTTCCGCGCGCAGCGCGGCTTGCGAGGCAAACGGCGATTGTAACGCCCAAAAGCGATATCGCCCGCTGCGCGGGCAAGCCGGTATTGACAGCATTCCTGCGAATGGAAGCGCTCGTCGCGCGCAGGGCGCGCTCCTACAACAGTGCCCGTAGGAGCGCGCCCCTGCGCGCGAACTGCCCGTTAGCCGCTAAGCGAGCGAGCCAAGCGAATGTGTAATATGTTTGCAAGAGGAAGATGGATTGACTCGCGCCATCCATGGTGCTCGCCCTTCAGGCCGCCTTCGGCGTTCGCGCTTGCAATCCTGCGCCTACGGCGTCCACTTGCGATGCGCGTGGATCGACATCACCACGCCGAAGCCGATCAGCAGCGTGATCGCCGAGGTGCCGCCGTAGCTCACCAGCGGCAGCGGCACGCCGACCACGGGCAAGAGACCCGTGATCATGCCGCCATTGACGATCACGTACACGAAGAAGGCCAGGCCGAACGCGCCCGCGAGCAGGCGCGAATAGGTGTCGCGGGCATTGGCCGCGATCCACATGCAGCGGCCGACGATGAAGGCGTAGAGGGCGAGCAACACCAGCGCGCCGACCAGCCCGAACTCCTCGCCGAGCACCGCGAAGATGAAGTCGGTGGTGTGCTCGGGCAGGAACTCCAGCTTCGACTGGGTGCCCTGGTTGAAGCCCTTGCCGAGGACGCCGCCGGAGCCGACCGCGATCATCGATTGCAGGATGTGCCAGCCGCTGCCCAGCGGGTCGTTTTCGGGATGCAGGAACGTCAATACGCGTTGGCGCTGATAGTCGTGCAGGAAGTGCCAGGCGATCGGTGCGCCGGCCGCCAGTGCCGCGAGCATCGCGCCGATCTTCCACCATTGCAGCCCGGCCAGGAACAGCACGAACACCCCGGACGCCGCTACCAGCAGCGCGGTACCGAGGTCGGGCTGCTCGACGACCAACAGCACCGGCAGCGCGAGCAGGATCGCCACCGCGACGATGTCGCGCCAGCGCGGAGGCAGGGGACGCGGGTGCAGGTACCACGCGACCATCATCGGCATCGCAAGTTTCATCAGCTCGGAGGGCTGGAAGCGCACCACGCCGATGTCCAGCCAGCGGCTCGCACCCTGGCCCTCGCCCAATACCTGCACCACCACCAGCAACAGCACGCCGAGCACGTAGAACCAAGGCGTCCATGCCCGCAACAAGGACGGTGGAATGCGCGACACCACCAGCAGCAACACCGCCCCGATCAGGAAGCGTGCGGCTTGTCCAATCACCGTCCCGGTGTCGAGGTTGCTGGCGCTGTAGAGCACGGTCAGCCCGATCGCTGCGAGGATCACCAGCGCGATCGCAAGCGGCAGGTCGATCCGCGGACGCGACCAGATCCGCCGGCCCATCCGCAGCGCGCGTCCACTCAAGCCCGCGACCAGCGCGTTCACGGCGTCCCCTTCATGCCGGCGGCGGCTTGCTGCGCATCGGCGGTCACGGGCAGCGGCGGACGTTGCGATGGTGGCG
>JBOHYO010000140.1:0-4840 GCA_050737935.1 Rhodanobacteraceae bacterium | reverse complement strand
GGCGCGGGCGTCGCCAAGGCACTGCTCGGCAAGGCAGCGTTGCCGGACGAATTGCCGTACGTGACCGGTGCGATCGGCCTGCTCGGCACCAAGCCGAGCTGGGAGCTGATGACCGGCTGCGACACGTTCCTGATGATCGGCTCGCGCTTCCCGTATTCGGAATTCCTGCCCAAGGAGGGCCAGGCGCGCGCCGTACAAATCGACATCGATCCGAAGATGATGTCGATCCGCTACCCGATGGAGATCAATCTGGTCGGTGACTCCGCCGCCACCCTTCGCGAACTGATCCCTTTGCTCAAGCGCAAGGAGGACCGCTCGTGGCGCGAATCGATCGAGGAGGGCGTCGCCGAATGGTGGCAGGTGCTGGAAGCGCGCGCGATGCATGCGGCCGATCCGATCAATCCCGAGCGGGTGTTCTGGGAAGCATCCAAGCGGCTGCCCGACAACTGCATCCTCGCGTCGGACTCGGGTTCGGCGGCCAACTGGTATGCGCGCGACATCAAGATCCGGCGCGGCATGATGGCATCGTTGTCCGGCGGCCTCGCCACCATGGGTCCCGGTGTGCCATATGTGATCGGCGCCAAGTTCGCATTCCCCGATCGCGTGCCGATCGCGCTGGTCGGCGATGGCGCGATGCAGATGAACGGCAACGCGGAACTGATCACGATCGGCGACTACTGGAAGGAATGGTCGGACCCGCGCCTCGTTATCGTGGTGCTCAACAACCGCGACCTCAACCAGGTGACGTGGGAAGAGCGCGTGCAGGAGGGCGATCCGAAATATGACGCCGCCCAGCACGTGCCCGACTTCCCGTACGCGCGCTACGCCGAGATGGTGGGCCTCAAGGGCATTCTCGTGAACCAGCCCGAGCAGATCGGGCCGGCATTCGACGCCGCATTCGCAGCCGACCGGCCGTGCGTGATCGAGGCGATCACCGATCCCGAGGTTCCGCCGCTGCCGCCGCACATCACCTTCAAGCAGGCCAAGGCGTTCGCCGAGTCGATGCTGAAGGGCGACACCCGCACGCCGGAGATGATCAAGCAGTCCGCACGCGAAATGATGGCGACGATCTTTCCGGGACGCAAAGGTGGCTGAGGATGGAAATGGTCATGCTGTCCGCTCCGCGGGTGTCGGTCTACAAGGTCCCGACGGATGCGCCGGAGTCCGACGGCACGCTGGAATGGGACAGTACCATGCTGGTACTAGTCGAAATCGAAGCGGGTGGCAAAAGCGGGCTCGGCTACAGCTATGCCGACACTGCGACGGCGGCGTTGATTCGCGACAAGCTGGCCGATGTCGTCGAACATCGTGATGCGCTGGACATTCCGGGTGCATGGATCGCGATGCTGCACGCCATCCGCAATCTGGGCCGCCCCGGCATCGCCTCGATGGCCATCAGCGCCATCGACAGCGCGCTGTGGGATTTGAAGGCGCGCCTGCTCGACCTCCCGCTGTGCAAGTTGCTCGGCATGGTGCGCGACTGCGCACCGGTGTACGGAAGCGGCGGGTTCACTTCCTATGACGAGCGGCAACTGCGCGATCAGCTCGGCGACTGGGCGAAACACGGCTTCAGCATGGTGAAGATGAAGGTGGGCCGCGAGCCGCAGCGCGATCCGGCGCGGGTGGAAACGGTCCGCAAGGCGATCGGCGACCGCGCGCAGTTGTTCGTCGATGCCAACGGCGCGTACTCGCGCAAGCAGGCTCTGCGCATGGCGCAAACATTCGCGGAAAACGGCGTGGCCTGGTTCGAGGAGCCGGTCTCCTCGGACGACCGCGAGGGCCTGCGGCTGCTGCGCGACCGCGCGCCCGCCGCGATGGACATCGCCGCGGGGGAATACGGGTTCGACTCATGGTATTTCCGGCGCATGCTGCAAGCCGGCGCCGTGGATGTCCTGCAGGCCGATGCCACCCGCTGCGCCGGGATCACCGGGTTCATGCAGGCTTCGGTATTGTGCCAGGCATTCCAGGTGCCGCTGTCGGGCCACTGTGCGCCTTCGATCCATGCGCACCCGGCCTGCGCCGCGCCGCCGCTTCGGCACATCGAATATTTCCATGACCACGTCCGCATCGAAAGCATGCTGTTCGACGGCGCTCTGGTGCCCAGGGACGGCGCGCTGCACCCGGACCTTTCGCGGCCGGGGCTGGGTCTCGAATTCAAGCGCGCCGACGCCGCGCGGTACGCGATCTGACGTTTCACGAACGGGAAGCAGGCAACTCAGGAGGAGCGAGCCATGCAAGTCGATCATCTGGACAGCAAGCCCGAGTGCAAACACCAAGGCTGCAACTGCAGCGTGCCTACGGGTGAGGAATTCTGCAGCGAACATTGCCGCAACGCCGAGGCGAAGGGCGCCGCGCTCGAGGGCCGCGGTTCATGCGGTTGCGGCCATCCTGAGTGCAACACCAACGAGCCGGCACCGGGCAATTGATGGTTCGAACGCGCCCGAGTCTGGCGGGTGGCGCAGGACCGGAAGCAAAAGCATTGGAGGAATGGAATGCCTGTAACTCATGACGCAACAAGCAACGCACGGTCGGCATTCGCCGGCAAGGTCGCGGTGGTCACCGGCGCGTCAGCCGGCGTCGGCCGCGCTACCGCGATCGCATTTGCAAAACACGGCGCGCGTGTCGCGCTGCTGGCGCGCGGCAAGGAAGGGCTCGAATCGACGCGGCGCGAGATCGAACTCGCCGGCGGCGAGGCGCTCGCGATTCCTGCGGACGTGGCCGATGCGAAGGCGGTGGAGGCCGCGGCCGACAAGGTCGAGGCCGAGCTCGGACCGATCGATGTCTGGGTCAACAACGCGATGGTGACGATCTTTGCGCCGGTCAGCGAGATCGATCCCGAAGAATTCAAGCGTGTCACCGAGGTTACCTACCTTGGCGGCGTGTACGGCACGATGGCCGCGCTCAAGCACATGCGCCAACGCGACCGCGGCACGATCGTCCAGGTCAGTTCGGCGCTGGCGTACCGCAGCATCCCGTTGCAGTCGGCCTATTGCGGCGCCAAGCACGCGCTGGTCGGATTCCTCGATTCGCTGCGGTCGGAATTGATCCACGAGGGCAGCGGGGTCCGGGTCACCAGCGTGCAGATGCCGGCGTTGAACACGCCGCAATTCGGGTGGGCGCGCAACAAGATGCCCAAGCGTCCGCAACCGGTGCCGCCGATCTTCCAGCCAGAAGTCGCCGCCGACGCGATCCTCTACGCGGCCAGCCACAATCGCCGCAACGTTCCCGTCGGTTCGTCGACATGGAAAGCCGAATGGGGCCAGAAATTCTTCCCCGGCCTGCTCGATCGCTACCTCGGCCGCACTGCCTACAAGGGCCAGCAAAGCGGCGATGCCGACCCGCATGACCGGCCGGACAACCTGTTCACGCCGGTCGCCGGAGATCCCGGCAGCCACGGTCGCTTCGATGCGCAGGCCAAGGCGATCAGTCCGGCGCTGTGGTTCGAGGAAAACCGAGGTCCCGTGCTCGGCGGCGTGGCACTGCTCGGCGCGCTGGCGGCGCTGGGATGGTACGGTGCACGCTCCCGCTCCACGCCGGCACGCGTGGTGCGTCATCGCATCGCGCGGGCATCACGCAATCTGCGGATCCGGCAGCCATGACGATCGGCCAGACCATGTGGGTAATTCCCGAAGGCTACATCCCCCCGGATTCGAAGGAGCAGAAGGGCTCGCGCATCGTCAGCCACGAAGCGGCCTGCCTGTTGAACGCCAACGACCGTGACGCGCAGGTGGCGATCACGCTGTACTTCGTTGAGAGGGAGCCGGTTGGACCGTACCGGGTGCGGCTTCCCGCGCGACGGACCCTGCACCTGCGCTTCAACGATCTGGAAGACCCCGAGCCGGTGCCGCGCGATACTCCGTATTCGAGCGTCATCGAGTCGGACGTGCCGATCGTGGTCCAGCACACCCGGCTGGATTCGCGCAAGGAAGCGCTGGGACTACTGAGCACCATCGCCTGGGCAGCCGCCTGAAGGAGGGGCCGCGCAGCACCGCACCACCACGATTCATCGCACTGAACGTCGCCGTCCCCCGGACGGCCCCACTGAAAGGAGAAGATCATGGCCGAAGACGCCAACAAACCCCAAGCACATGCCAACGGCAAGACCCACGAACGAATCGATCGCGCCGCCGAGCGGGTCAAGCAGGAAGCCGGCGAAGCCGCGCATGCCACCAAGGGCAAGACCGATCACGCCGAAGAACGCGTGGACCATGCCGCGGACGCCGGCGCTCGCACCGCCCACCGGCTCGCCGACAAGGCTGCCGACTGGCGACAGCGCGGCAGCGCCGCGGCGTACACCGTGCGTGATCGTGCGGACAACTTGATGGAGGACGCACGCGAGTGCGTGCGCGAGAAGCCGGTGCAATCGGTGGCGATCGCGCTGGCCGCCGGTTGGCTGGTCGGACGGCTGCTGAGTTCGCGCCGTTGAGGGTCGCCCGCATGTCGCGTTGCGTCCATCCATGAGCGCGGCCGACGGCCGCGGACCCGGCGCCGCGCCGGGCCGCCCGCCGCCCGACCCGCCCGATGGTACGTCCGCCGGTGACCGCGGGGAGCCGTCGCCCTCGACCCTCGCCGCCTTGGCGGCGCTGGTCGCTGGATTGCGGCAGCTCTTTTCCGCGTTGCGCAAGCTCGCCGCCGCCGAGGCCCGGGTGGTGCAGGCGGGCATTCCGCTGTTTTTCATTGCAGCGACCGCGCTGGTCGCGTTTTCGGTGTCGTTGTGGGTATGCCTGGTCGCATTGATCGGCTGGGCGCTCATGCGCGGAACGCATTCGCCGGGCCTGGCACTCGGCTTGCTGGTGGTGATCCACGCGATCCTCATCGTCGGTGTCTGGTCGGCGATCAA
>JBOHYO010000139.1:0-4296 GCA_050737935.1 Rhodanobacteraceae bacterium | reverse complement strand
TCCGTGAATTCTGCACTGGTCGCGAGCGTTTCGCCGTCCCGCGCAACCATGAATCGTGTTGCATCAACGGGCGCGAGCGCGTTGCCTGCGTCCTCCGCCGACAGCAATCGCGATGCCAGCCCTGCAGTCTTCGGATCGGCAAACACGCGCGACAGCAGCAACTCCTCGCCGTCGCCGCCGACCAGGCGAAAGCGGAAGCCGTCGGCATCGCGAAAGCTTACGATGCGCGCGCGCTTGCTGCTCTTCCTTGCCGGCCTCGATGTGGTGGCGCGCGTGCCCAATGCGCCCAGTCCCACTGCGCGCCGCATCACCTCGAGGCGTGGCGCCGCGATCGCACGCGCCTTCCTTGCCCCTTCGCGCAGCGCATCCTCGATGTCGTCGGGGCGCGCCATCAAGGCGTCGTAGCGGTCGCGCAGCGGCGCGATGTCCCGCTCGATGCGTTCGCACAACTGCTGCTTGGCTTCGCCCCAGCCGAGCCCCGTTTCGAGCGCATGCCGGAAGGCCGCGCTTTCCGCGTCGCCCGCGAACGCGCGGAAGATCGCGAACAGGCTGGACGAGTCGGGATCCTTCGGTTCGCCCGGCTCGCGCGAGTCGGTGACGATACGCGCGATGGCTTCGCGCAAGGCCTTCGTGCCGCCTTCGAACAGCGGCACGGTGTTGTCGTAGCTCTTCGACATCTTGCGCCCGTCGAGGCCGGGCAGGGTGGCGACCGATTCCTCGATGGCGGGCTCCGGCAAAGCGAATGGCTCGCCCTTCCCCCCGACCGCGCGCCACGCCCCACCATGGATGTGGTTGAAGCGTTGCCCGATGTCGCGCGCCATTTCGATGTGCTGTACCTGGTCGCGCCCCACCGGCACCTTGTCGGCATTGAAGATCAGGATGTCGGCCGCCATCAACACGGGATACATGTACAGGCCGGCGGTGATCGCGGCGTCCGGGTCTTCACCCTTCGCAGTGTTCTGGTCCACCGCGGCCTTGTAGGCATGCGCGCGGTTGAGCAAACCCTTGGCGGTCACGCAGGTGAGCATCCAGGTCAGTTCCGGAATCTCCGGAATATCCGATTGCCGGTAGAACGTGACGCGTTCCGGATCGAGGCCGCAGGCCAGCCAGGTAGCCGCAATCTCCAGCCGCGAGCGCGCAATGCGCGCCGGATCGTCGCTCTTGATCAGCGCATGGTAATCGGCCAGGAAGAAAAACGAATCCGTGCCTGGATCGCGGCTGGCCCCGATCGCCGGCCGGATCGCACCGACGTAGTTGCCGAGGTGCGGCGTGCCGGTGGTGGTGATGCCGGTGAGGATGCGCTGGTTCATGGCTCACGGTGCAGGCAAGGCAAGACCGCGATTTTAGGGCAATTGCGCCGGGCTGTCCCGGATGCGTTCGCGCTTTGCCACAACCAGCGGGCGCGAAACACTTGTTGCGCAACCTACCGGCATCGATGTGGGATCAGCGAGAAGCCGAGTAGCCCGGATGGAGCCGCGCAGCGGCGCAATCCGGGGGCATCGTCTGATACTCCCGGATTCCGCTTTGCTTCATCCGGGCTACGGTGTGGCGTCACGCCGCGTGCACCGCATCCACCAGCACCGCGACGTGCTCGGGGTTGACGTCGGGCGTGATGCCATGACCGAGGTTGAAGATGAGGCCGGGATGCGGGCCGAAATCATCCAGTACCCGCTGCACTTCGCGACGGATCACCTCGGGCGAAGCCAGCAGCGTCGCCGGATCGAGGTTGCCCTGCAGCGCAACGCGCGCGCCCACCCGGCGGCGAGCCTCGTCCAGCGTGATCGTCCAGTCGACACCGAGCGCGGCGCAGCCGGTGTCGGCCAGTGCGTCGAGGCTGGCATTGGCGCCTTTGGAAAACAGGATCAACGGCACGTCGCGGGCGTGCTTATCCTCACGCAACTTCGCGGCGATCTGCGCGAGATACCGTTGCGAGAATTCGAGGAACATCGCGGGCGCCAGCATGCCGCCCCAACTATCGAACACCATCAGTGCCTGTGCGCCAGCGGCGGCTTGCGCGGAAAGGTACGCAGCCACCGCGCGCGCATTGATATCCAGCAATGCGTGCATCGCGACGGGTTCGTCCAGCGCGAATGCCTTGACGCGCGCGAAGTCGCGCGAGCCCTCGCCTTCGATCATGTAGCAGGCGAGCGTCCACGGACTGCCGGCGAATCCGATCAGCGGCACACGGCCGTCCAGTTCGCGACGGATCAGGCGCACCGCATCCGTTACGTAGCGCAGCGAGATTTCCGGATCGGGGACGCCGAGCTTCGCAATGTCCGCGGCAGTGCGCAGCGGGTGATGGAATTTCGGTCCTTCGCCTTCGACGAAATGCAGACCGAGCCCCATCGCGTCCGGCACGGTGAGGATGTCGGAGAACAGGATCGCGGCGTCCAGCTCGAACCGTTCGATCGGTTGAAGGGTGACCTCGCAGGCCAATTCGGGCGTCTGCGCGAGCGCCAGGAAACTGCCTGCACGTGCGCGGGTCGCGCGGTATTCGGGTAGGTAACGCCCGGCCTGGCGCATGATCCAGACTGGCGTGGTGTCGACCGGCTGGCGGTGCATCGCGCGCAGCAACCGGTTGCTGCGGTTCGATTCCTCAGCCATGCGGCGCGTCCACACCTTGGGTGATCATCACCTTGAAGCCGCGCTTCAACTGGCTGTCACGCGCATTTTCGAAAGCAGTGAGCGCGGTGTCGCGGTCGAGGTACACCTCGCGCTTCAGGGTCGCGCGCCCACCCTCGGTCCCGGATTCGCGGTACAGCGTCCAGCCGCCGAGCAGGTCCTGCTCCAGTGCGATGCGGCAGTAGCGAGGCTGGGCGCCGCTGCCGGGCGGAGTTTGCATGTAGAGGTGCATCTTCGGATTGTACGAGAGATGCGCGATGGCATCTCCACGCCTGCGGCGTGCATCCCCCGCCGCTGCGCGGCGACCCCCTTCCTTCGGAAGAGGGTGGAGTGAGCGTTTGACGGGGTGGCTGCGCTTCTCTTCCCCCTTCCAAGGGAAGGGGGATTGAGCGGGATGGCTTTTCGGCCACGCGAGAACGTCAGGTTAGGCGAGTACCGTGCGTATCGCGTCGTCGCCGACGCCTTCCACGATCTCCGCGCGCCCAACGCCGCGCCACAGGATCAACCGCAGCGAACCCGCACGATTCTTCTTGTCGAGCCGCATGCGCGCGAGCAGCGCATCGGCCGCCAAACCTGGCGGCGGGACGACCGGCAGTCCACATCGCCGCAGCAATCCCGCGAGCCGTTGCGTATCGGCAGGCTCAGCCATGCCGAGCGTCGCCGACAGCCGCGCCGCGAGCACCATTCCGACCGCGATGGCTTCGCCGTGCAGCAGCGTGCCGTAACCGGCCTCGGCTTCCAGCGCGTGGCCGAAAGTGTGGCCGAAGTTGAGCAGCGCTCGCTCGCCGGCCTCTCGTTCGTCGCGCGCCACCACGCCCGCCTTGAAGCGGCAGCAGGTGGCGATGGCGTGGCCGATTGCATCGACGTCGCGGGTCAGCAACTCGTCCGCGTGCCCCTCCAGCCATGCGAAGAAATCGGCATCGCCGATGCAGGCGGTCTTGATGACCTCGGCGAGGCCAGCGCGCAGTTCGCGATCCGGCAGCGTCGCGAGCGTGTCGAGGTCGGCGATCACCGCGCGCGGCTGGTGGAACGCGCCGATCAGGTTCTTGCCGGCGGGGTGGTCGACGCCGGTCTTGCCGCCGACCGAGGAATCCACCATCGCAAGCAGCGTGGTCGGGACCTGCACGAAGTCGACGCCGCGCATCCAACAGGCCGCGGCGAAGCCCGCGATGTCGCCGACAACACCGCCACCCAGCGCCAGAACGCAGGCGTCGCGGGTCGCGCCGAGTTTCGCCAGTGCATCCAGCACCTTGGCGGCGGCTGCGAGGTCCTTGTGCGCTTCGCCCGCGGGCAGCACCAGGGTTTCGACCTGCACGGGCTGGCCGGACGCCCAGACCAACGCTTCGCGCAGCCGTTGCGCGTACAGCGGCGCGACATGTTCGTCACTGACGACCAGGACATGCACACCGCGGATTGCATCCCGCCATGCCGCGCCGTCGTCCAGCAGTCCAGTACCGATGCTGATCCGGTAACGGCAACCGGGCAGTTCCACCTCCACCCGGGCCGTCATGCGGTTGCCTTCGTCGCGGGGACGCGTTGCCAGTGCCGCTCCACCAGGGTAGCCACGCGGGCCGCGGCGCTGTGGCAGGACTCGTCGCCGCCGTGGATGGCGAGGTCGGCGAGTTCGCGGTAGAGCGGATCGCGCTCGCCCGCGAGCTGCTCCAGGCGCCCGCG
>JBOHYO010000138.1:0-9040 GCA_050737935.1 Rhodanobacteraceae bacterium | reverse complement strand
GATGCCCACGATCACGCGGATAGTGGCCGCGGTGGTCATAGTGGCGATAGCGGCGATAGTGGTGATAGGGCGCGTAACCGTACGTGTATCCGTAATACGCCGGCGGCGCGTAGTACACCGTGGGCGGGTAGTAATACGCCGGCGGCGGATAGGCCGGGGCGTAGTACACCGGCGGCGCGGCCCGGTAGCCGCAGCGCCAGCAATTGCCGACTCCGATCGAAATGCCAAACCCGACGTGGCTGTGTGCCAAGGCAGCGGGCGCAGCGCACATCGCGGCAACCAGCACAGCGGCGCCGACAACCACGCGACGGCCGCGCCGATGGAAGACACCGGCGATATTTCTTGCTCGGCTCATGGGCGCATGCTCGCGCGAGCGCACTGAATCACGACTGAAGTTTTTGCATGTGATCGTCCGTGATCACTGCATCTCCGGGCGGGCTGGTGAACCGATTCGAAGGCCGTTGGGCTTCTCCCGGAGCAAGTCCGGGATCAGCCCAACCTACGAAACCACGCAGCAGCAGCGTCGGAACGCTCTTGCAGGTTGGCGCCGAGCGCAGCGAAGCCCAACACCGGATCAGTGTTTGCGCAGCAACCAGCATCCATGGATCCGCGGATGGCGCGCGAAATCCGGCGGGATGCTCGCACGTCCGACGTCCTCGATCGCGAACGTCGTCGACAACGCATCCGCATCCATCCGGAAGCGCCGATAGTTGTTGGAAAACACGATCACGCCGTCTTCCCGGAGGCGCTGGCCGCAAGCGTCCAGCAGCGCCACGTGATCGCGCTGCACGTCGAAATCCGCGGCGCGAGCCGAGTTCGAGAACGTCGGCGGATCGACATAGATCAATCCGTAGCGCGTGCGGCCTTCGCGCAGGAACGCCACCGCATCGGCCTGCACGAGCTGATGCGCCGCGCCGGTGTGCCCGTTCAGGACCATGTTCCTGGACGCCCACTCGAGGTAGACCGGCGAGAGGTCCACGGTCGTGGTGCTGCGCGCACCGCCCGAAGCCGCATGGACGCTCGCCGTGCCCGTGTAGGCAAAGAGGTTGAGCATGTCACGACCCAGCGCAAGCTCGCGCAACCGTGCCCGCACCAGGCGATGGTCGAGGAACAGACCGGTGTCGAGGCGATCGCGCAGATTTACGAGAAACCGAAGGTCCCCTTCCTCCACGACCAGATACTCCTCCCTCGCGGCAAGCCTTCCGTATCGGCTGCCACCGCGGCCCCGCGCACGTGTTTTCAGCACCAGCCGACTGCGCGGCACGTCCAACGCATTGCACGCGGCACGTTGCAGCTCGCGCCAGCGTTTCAGCGCGGCTTCGGCATCGACGCTTGCGGGCGGGGCGTATTCCTGGACGTGCAGCCACGTTTCCGCCGCCTGCTCGCCGACGGACGGCGCATCTTCCGGCCAACCGCGATAGACGTCGATCGCCGCGGCGTACTCCGGCAGGTCGGCATCGTAGGCGCGGAAGCACGTAATGCCTTGGCGCGAGAGTTCCTTGCGCAGGTTCCTGATGTTCTTGCGGATCCGGTTGGCCACCATCTCCGCGCCAGGCGAGAGCGGGGCCGGCGCCGCGGCGGAGCCAGCTGCATGGATCTCGAAAACGGCGAGCCGGCACTCGATCGCTCCGTTGAACAGCACGTAGTGTTTCGCGGCACGCAGCCCGAGCGCGTGTTCGAGTTCCGGTTCCGAGGTCAGCACGGCGGCATGCCAGCCGGCGAACCCTGAGCGCAGGCGCGCGCCCAGCGCGTCGTACAACGACGGCAGGGTGGCCAGATCCCCCATCCGCTCGCCGTACGGCGGATTGGTGATCACCAGTCCGGTCGCGAAACCCGTTTGTGGCTCGAGGTGTTCGACCGGTCGCTTCGAGAGGCTCGCGAAGCCGGCGACGCCCGCGTTCTGGAGGTTGTGCGTCGCGATCGCGATCATGTGCGGGTCGCTGTCGCTGCCGAAAAAGCACGTGCGCAGGCCGCGCAGGCCTTCCAGCGCGCGCACCTCGGCCGCATCGTGCAGCCGCTGCCACAGCGCTGCATCGTGGCCGCGCCATCCGAGAAAACCGAAATAGTCGCGCTGCAGGGCTGGCGCGACGCCGGCGGCCATCCAGGCGGCTTCGATCAGCAAGGTGCCGGACCCGCACATTGGATCCAGAAGCGCACCGCCGCCAGCGTAGATCTCCGGCCAGCGCGCGCGCAGCAGCATCGCGCAGGCGAGGTTCTCCTTGAGCGGCGCCTCGCCTTGCCGGTAGCGCCAGCCACGCCGGTGCAACGGTTCGCCGGACAGGTCCACCGAAAGCGTGGCGCGCCCCTTGTGCAGACGCAGGTTCAAGCGCACGTCCGGCCGTTCCGGCTGGATGGTCGGCCGTACGCCGAAACGTTCGCGGCATTGATCCGCAATGGCATCCTTGACCTTCTGCGCCGCAAACCCCGAATGCACGATCGCGCCGCTGGTGCCGGTCGCGTCGATCGCGAGCGTGGCATCGGGAGCAAGGTGTTGCGGCCAGTCGATCGCTTGCGTGCCGGCGTACAACGTATCGGCATCACTGGCGTCGAATTCGGTCAGCGGCAACAGGATCCGGCTCGCGAGACGGGATTCCAGGCACGCGCGATAAGCGCACTCGATATCGCCTTCGAAATGCACCCCCGCCAGCGCTTCCTGCGCCGACGCGCCCAGCGCGGTCAGTTCGTCGCGCAACAGGTACTCGAGGCCCTTGGGGCAAGTGGCGAAGAATCCGGTCACGGCTCAATCCGGCAGCGACTGGAGGAACCAGTGGAATTGGCGCTCGATGTCTTCCACATGGTTCGCCAACCGATGGTCGCCGTCCAGCATCAGCGCAGGCATCGAGCGCGCCTGCGCAAATGCAAGCGCTGCATCCGGCGGGCACAGCTCATCGCGCCAGCCATGCACCAGCATGCCCTGCACGCCATTCATCGCATCGAAATGCTGCGGACATTCCGGGATGTCGATCGGCAACGCGATCAGGAACAGGCCGTCGCACGGCACCGCGAGCGACGCCAGACCCGCCACGAACGCGCCCATGCTGGACCCGGCCAGCACCAATGGTTGCGGCGCGGCGCGCATGGCGGCGACGAGCCGTTCGACGCGCGGCTCCACCGATCCTGCATAGCCACCTGCATCCACGTCACGAAAGTCGGGCCGCAGCGTACTCCAGCCGAGCGACTCGGCGACCCGCGCGAGCGCGCTGACCTTGGTGGCTTCGGGTCCGCTGTCGGAACCATGCGAAAGAATGACGTGGCCGGGCATGTGCGCGAGGGATGGAATGAGGAATGAGGGATGAGGGGCGAGGAATGCCGCAAAGGCGTGCAGGCGGAGCCCCGCGTGTGCTTCCTCTCCCCCAAGCGGCATTATCGCTTGGGGAGAGGGCTGGGGTGAGGGGGCAAACCTCGATGGATGTAGTGACCTCCCGGCATGTTACAGGCCGGCGCTACCCGCTTGCTCTATCCATGCAACACTTCGCGTCATGGCACGAATCGTGATCCACGACCAGCCCCTGCCCTACGTCGAGCGCCTGCAATCTCGCGCGCTCGCCGACATCGACCTGGTGGTGGTCCACTGCACCGAACTCCCCGACTTCGCGATAGCGCGCGAATATGGCGAGCGCGTCGTGCACCCGAGTGGCACCGGCAACAGCGGGCACTACTACATCGACCGCGACGGAAGCGTGCTGCGCTTCGTGCCCGACGAGCGCATTGCGCACCACACCCGCGGCTACAACGAACGCGCGATCGGCATCGAACTGGTCAATGCCGGCCGCTACCCCGACTGGTTCGACTCGCGGCGCCAGGTGATGTCGGAGCCCTATCCCGATGCGCAGATCGACGCACTCACCGCGTTGCTGGTGCAGCTCGCGTCAAGCCTGTCCGAGCTTCGCGAGATCGCGGGCCACGAGGATCTGGACATCGGCTTGGTGCCGGCGAGCGACGACGCTAATCGCATGGTGCGGCGCAAGCTCGATCCGGGAATCCTGTTTCCCTGGGACGACGTGCTGGCCCGCTGCTCGCTGCAAAGGCGCCCCACCGCGGCATGACGAAGCTGCGCTGTTTGCCGCGCGCGGGAAACGGGCGCACGGGTGATGCACGCCGCCGTTTATAATCCGCGGACTTTTGCCCGGCCTGTCGCGATGACCCAGCCCCACGTCACCGAATTGATCCAGTTGCTGCAACTGGAGCGCCTGGAGGACAACCTGTTCCGTGGCCAAAGCCGCGACATCGGCACCCGTTACGTGTTCGGCGGCCAGGTGCTGGGACAGGCGCTGTCCGCAGCGCAGCAAACCGTCGATCCCGCACGCGCGGCGCATTCGCTGCACGGCTATTTCCTGCGCGCAGGCGACGTCGACAAGCCCATCGTGTACTCCGTGGAGCGTGCGCGGGACGGCCACAGCTTTTCGGTGCGAAGGGTCGAGGCGATCCAGAACGGCCAGCCGATCCTCAATTGCGCCGTGTCGTTCCAGGCCGACGAGCCCGGATTCGAGCACCAGACCGGGATGCCGGAGGTTCCGGGTCCGGAGGACCTGACGCCGCCCAGTCCATTGCCCGCCGCAGAACTCGCGAAGCTGGCGCCCAAGCTGCGGCGCTGGCTGAGTACCGATGGCCCGTTCGAGTACCGCTTCGTGTGGCCCCGTGACGAGCTTCACCCGGCCAAGCGCCCGCCCTGGCAGCACATCTGGTTCCGGCTCGCCGAGCGTATCGACGCGCCGCCCGCGCTGCACCGCGCGCTGCTGGCGTACGCATCGGACTACCACCTGATCGGTACCGCGTTGCTGCCGCATGGGGTGTCCTACCTCACCCCCAACCTGCAGATGGCGAGTCTCGACCACGCGCTGTGGTTCCACCGTCCGTTCCGGGTGGATGACTGGCTGCTGTATTCCTGCGAAAGCCCGACCGCGCAGGGTGGGCGGGGACTGGTGCGCGGACAGATGTTCGACCTCGCGGGCAAGCTGGTCGCGTCGACCGCGCAGGAGGGCCTGCTGCGACTGCGGGAACCTCGCAACCGCTGAGACCATATGGGCACTGCAACGCTGCGTGCTCCCATGTTGGGCTTCCCCCGGACAAGTCCGGGGTCAGCACCAACCTACAAGAGCCCTCGCCGCCTGCTTCATTGACGGGCTTCGCTGCGCTCGGTTTTGGTAGGTTGGGTTGATCCCGGACTTGTCCGGGAGAAGCCCAACGGCCGTCGAAATGTCGTTGGGCTTCGCTGCGCTCAGCACCAACCTACAAGAGCACTCGCCGCCTGCTTCATTGATGGGCTTCGCTACCTGTTCCAACGTTGGGGTTCGCCGCGCTCAGCGCCAGCCTGCGCGCCCTGTCACGCCGCGGCGCAACCCCGATTGCAACCCCGAACGGCTGTCGTACACTGTCTCCATGCGCAGAATCTATACCTCGCCGCGGATGGAAAACGTCGACCGGCTGGTCGCCGTGATGGCCGAGCACGACATCGCGACCAAGGTCACCAATCGTCGCGCCTATGCCGGCTCCACCTATCGGCGTTTCTCGTATGCACGCCCGGGCCACAGTGACAACTGGCCGGCGGTGTGGGTGAAACACGCCAGCGATCACACGCGTGCACGCAAACTGATGCGCGACATGGGCATCGAGCCGGCAACCCGCTACGCCGAGGAACTCGCCGCGTATCGCGCCCGCAAGGTAGCGGGCGGGCGCCGTCCCGCCCGCACGGCGGCGCGGGTGCGCACCGCCGTGCTCGTGGCGGTATGCGTCGCCATCGCCATCTATGGAGCGAAGCTGATTTCGGTCTGGTAATGACACTTCGCAACGAACGCGTCCGGCTGTTCCAGACCCTGCCCCATGCCTGCGGCTACTTCCATGCGCGCACCGCGCAGAACCTGGTCCTGGACCCGGCCGCACCGAACCTGCCGAAGCTCTATGCCATGTCGCTGGCCCGCGGCTTCCGCCGCGCCGGCGGGCACGTCTATCACCCCCACTGTCCGCGCTGCCATGCCTGCGAACCTTGCCGGATCGATGTCGCCACCTTCGTGCCGGACCGTAGCCAGCGCCGCTGCCTCGCGGCAAACCGCGACGTCACGCTGGTCGAGTGCGAACCCGGCCTGACCGACGAACGGCAGGCCCTGTACGCCCGCTACCTGCACACGCGCCATCCAGGCGGCGGGATGGACGAAGCAAGCGATGAAGACTTCTCGCATTTCCTCGCCGCACCATGGAGCCCCACGGTGTTCCTGGAATTCCGTACGGAGGGAAACCTGATCGCCGTCGCCGTCACGGACGTCTGCGAAACCGGCCTGTCGGCGGTGTACACGTTCTTTGAACCCGGGCTGCCGAAGCGCAGCCTCGGCACCTATGCAATTCTTCGCCAGATCGAACTGGCGCGCACTCGGGGCCTGCCGCACCTGTACCTCGGATACTGGATCGCCGGTCATCCCAAGATGGGCTACAAGGCGCGCTTCGACAGCCTGCAGGTGCTCGGACCCGACGGTTGGACATCGCTCGGCGAATCCGGCAGGCCCGGGCGATGAACCTGCATGCCGCACGCGCGCTCGTCGTTGCTGCAACCGCCGCCCTGCCTGCAATGTCGCCCGCCGCCAAAACCGGGGACGTTCCTGCGGCGACACGCAGCGCGCAGGCCGACGATCTTGCGGTCACGCAACTGGAGCAGCGCTGGATCGCCGACATCGAGCGCGGCGATCGTGACGACTTGGCCGCGATGCTCGCGGACGACTATCGCGACATCGACTGGCAGGGACGCATTCGCGACAAGCAGGCCGTGCTGGCCGCCATCGCCAAGCCCTCGGGTACCTCCCAACACATCCGCAATCTGCGTGTGCGCGCGTGGGGCGATACCGCCGTCGCGACGGGCACCAACGAGGTCCATTCCGCCGCGAAGGGATGGACGGCCGAGGTTTCCTTCAGCGACGTGTTCGCACGAATCGACGGGCACTGGCGCGCCGTCGCTTCCCAGGAAACGCTACGCAAGTCGCCGGGGTCCCGCGCCCAGCGCTGAGCCGAGCCCACGCGCTTCGCGGCAGGCGCCGCTCGCAGCGAATCCGCGAGCCGGTACCCGACCGGCATTTCGCGCACAAGCTCGAAAACCTCCACAAACCCTTCTGCAACCTATTGATATCTTTGGTGGCTGCGCATGCACTCGACGCACTGGCACACCACTTCCAGCTCAGCCGGAACACGCTGGGCCCGGTCTTTGCGAGCCGGCCGCATTATCGTCTTCGTCGCGCTCGTATTGATCCGCCCATTTCCAAGGAGCCGTCCATGTATCGCTCACTCATCGTCATCGCCTTGCTCGCCGCGCCGGGCTTCGCCGCCGGCCAAACTCCCGCCGCGGAAACCGGCACGCATCCGGCCGCCCGCGCACACGCCAATGCCGTGGCGGCGCAGGCCGATGCTGTCCGCATCGAAACGTGCGGTCGGATCGCCCGTGGTTTCCTGGACGATCTCGAAAAGGGCGACTTCAAGCCTGCGATCTCGAACTTCAACGGCCAGATGAAGTCGGCCGTGAACGCGGAGAAGCTCGGCGCGACCTGGAAATCGCTTGCCGCCCAATTCGGAAAGCTCGAGTCGCGCGGCCATCCACAGACCGTGATCTACCAGGACATGCCGGTCGTCAGCACGCCTCTGCATTTCGCGAAGGGCGATTTCGTGTCGCAACTGACCTGCGATCGCGAGGGCAAGATTGCCGGTTTCTACATCCGCGCGCTGCCGGCGGCGAGTGCGGCGCCCGCATCCTCGTCGAGGTGATGGCGGCGTGGCCCGGGAATCAGGTCAGGCCGCCGATCGCGCCCCGCCACGACGCTGCCGCGATGGCGCCGAACGCCGCGGATTGATCGAACGCGCCTTCGCGCTCGGCGTTCCGCGTGACTACGGGCGCGCCCGGCGCTTGCGCCTGCAACGCGAACCCGCGCGGCTGGTTTCGATCGGCACCGACATCCACGGCCGCGAACAATGGCTTCAATCGCGCGCGGCGCGCGCGCTCGTGCGGATGCGTGATACGGCGACGCGTGACAACATCGAACTGCAAGTGGTCTCAGCATTCCGCTCGATCGAGTACCAGCTAGGCATCCTCGAGCGAAAGCTCGCGCGCGGCCTGAAGATCGAAGACGTGCTGCGGGTCAGCGCCGCCCCCGGCTACAGCGAGCACCACAGCGGTCGCTGCGTCGATTTCACCACGCCCGGTTTCGCGGCGCTCGAAGAGGAATTCGAACGCTCCCGCGCGTTCGGGTGGTTGCAATGCAACGCCGCGCGTTACGGCTTCGTGCTTTCCTACCCTCGCGACAACCGCCATGGCATCGCCTACGAGCCTTGGCACTGGTGCTGGCACGCGCGAACGCTTTTGCGTCAGCCATCCATGGCCGGTCGCCCGCAGGCACGAGTCGTGTAGCCCGGATGAAGCACAGCGGAATCCGGGAAAAAAGCTGCGCCCGCAACGGGTCGCGTTCAATCCTGGGAGCGCTTGACCGCCTTCGTGCCGGGCTTCGGCGGGTTGGCGGCTTCGACGATCTTCCAGAGATAGAAACCCGCAAGCGTCCGGTACGGTCCCCACAGCTCACCGAATTCCTGAAGGGCGAGCGGCGCCGGAAGTTCCTCAAAGCGGTGCACGATCTGCGCGCCCTTGCGGATACCGAGATCGTGGATCGGCAGCACGTCCGGTCGGCCCAGCCGAAACATCAGCAGCATCTCGACCGTCCAGCGCCCGATGCCGCGCACCTGGATCAAATGGTCGATCAGGTCCTGGTCCGGCATCCTCGCGAGCCGCGCTGGCGTCGGCACGATCCCCTCGTGCGACTTCGCGGCGAGGTCGCGCAGCGCCGCGATCTTGTTGCGCGACACGCCGGCCGCGCGCAGCGCATCGTCGTCCACACCGTCGAGACCGCGCGCGGTGATCTTGCGACCGCGCGGCATCAGCGTCTCCACCCGGCCCGCGATCGTCGCGGCAGCTTTCCCGGAAAGCTGCTGATAGAGGATCGAATGCGCGAGCGCATCGACCGGATCGAATCGCAGTTCGAAGTCGCGCTCGATCGGTCCGATGCGGCGCATCCAC
>JBOHYO010000137.1:0-8068 GCA_050737935.1 Rhodanobacteraceae bacterium | reverse complement strand
CAGATGAGCCGCGTGATCAGCGTGCGGATCGCCGCGATGAAAGCCGCCGACGCAAAACTTTCCACCGACGGCAGCGTGCTGGCATCGGACGCATTCTTCCCGTTCCGCGACAACCTCGATCTTGCCGCAGGCATCGGCGTGCGCGCCGTGATCCAGCCCGGCGGATCGATGCGCGACCAGGAAGTCATCGACGCCGCCGACGCACACGACATGGCGATGGTGTTTACAGGCACCCGACATTTTCGCCACTGACGTGGCGGAACCCTCTTGTTGCCGTCCTGCGTTTGGCCCCGCCAGTCCATGGCCGGGATGACGGCGCAAGGTAGCGTCGGCGCCGATCAAAGGCCTCAGGGGAGGCGATATGTATCCGGGTGCATTGATCATCATTGCGGGACTGTTGTTGGCGTGTTCCGCCAACGCACAAACCATCTACAGGTGTCCGCGGGCAGATGGTACCTACGCATATACGGACGTAAAGTGCACCGGCCCGCATGCGGTGGTCGTCCAGCAGACACCACCCGAATCGGACGCCGACAGCCCGGTCCCCGCCGTAGCCCCGGCACAACTTTCCAGCATGAGCCTGCGCGAGCTGTTCGACAGGACACAACTCTTGTCTGCGCACAAGGTTCGGGCACTGGCGGAGGTCCTACGCGAGCGCAAGGCCACCAGCGCGCGCTTGAATACGCATGTGCACGCCGCACTACCCGACCCGGAGGCTGGCATCGGCGGGAAGACGTGGGAGTCGAAACTTCTTGTGGCGCAGACAGAGCTGAGGCAGGTGGTGGACGAAATCCGCAGGCGCTGTCCGGGCGGCGCCGCCATGAGTGCCGCCCATCAAAGCTGCCGCAAGTGACCCAGGGCGTCTTTTGCGTCGGCCTTCATGACCGGCCCTGGGCGTAAACTATCGCAACCAGCTCCTGTTGCAGGAGGTGTACCGTGCGCTACGAACTTTACTACTGGCCGACAATCCAGGGACGCGGCGAGTTCGTGCGGCTCGCGCTGGAAGACGCCGGCGCCGATTACGTGGACGTGGCGAGATTGCCGGAAGGTTCGGGCGGCGGTGAAGCGGCGCTGCTGCACTGGCTGGAGGAACCTCCGGTCGGACATCCCTCATTCGCGCCGCCGTTCCTCAAGGCCGGACGCAACCTGATCGGCCAGACGGCCAACATCCTGCTGTTCCTCGGGCCGCGCCTCGGGCTCGCGCCGGGCGACGAAAGCGGGCGGTTCTGGACCCACCAGTTGCAACTCACGATGACGGACCTCGTGGCCGAGGTCCACGACGTCCACCATCCGATCGCGGGCAGCCTCTACTACGACGACCAGCGCGACGAAGCCAAGCGCCGCAGCGCGCACCTGCGACGCGAGCGGCTGCCGAAGTATCTCGGCTGGTTCGAACGGGTGCTGGCGGAGAACCGCCGTGGCAGACAGCGTTGCCTGGTCGGCAGCGCCGTCACCTACGCCGACCTGTCGCTGTTCCAGATCGTCGCCGGCCTGCGCTACGCCCTGCCGCGCACGCTGCGCCGGCTGGAAACCGGTCTGCCGCTGTGCGTGGACCTGCACGACCGGATCGCCGCGCGGCCGAACATCTCGGCGTATCTCGCCTCGCCCCGGCGGATTCCCTTCAACAACGACGGCATCTTCCGCCGTTACCCGGAACTGGACGGGTGAGGCGCAGCGGGCGGCCAAGGACGGCCGCACCGGCGCCAAGCACCAGGGACGGTTAGTCGATGGTCATCTCTCGCCCGACTGGCCGCTGGACGGAGTTTGAACCGGGGCGCTTTGGCCCTGGGCCGGCGTGCTCGGCTTGCCCCACTTGTAGATGTCGTAATACACGGGCGACACCGGGCCGAGCTTGGGGTCGTGCATCAGGCCGCCGTTCGTGCTGTTGTAGTGATAGGTCTGGGTGACCCCGTTCTTGGGGATGATGCGCACCATGTAGACGCGCCCGCCACGGCGGTATTCCTCGACGGTATCGCCGTTCGCGTTGGTGTGCACCGCGACGCCGGACGTCTGCCCATTCGCGTCCCGCTGGCGCGCGGCAGGCGCAACCGAGGGCGGAATGCCGGTATCCGGCAGCGGCACCGATTCCGGCTTCGCACCCGGTTCGTTGATGCCCGGCGGCGGCAATGCCGATCCGGATGGCGGCGGTGCCGAGGAAGCCGCCAGTACGTTCTGGGCGCGCGCAGCAGGCATCGCCAGAACCGCCGCCGCCAGGATCCACCACACGTGCGTTTTCACGGCCTGCCTCCGTCGTTTTCCGCGTGTTTTCCAGCATACCCGGGGGTGACGTGACCGCGGCGTGCAGGCACGTGCATGCGACAATCCGCGGATGCCCAAGCTGACGCTCATCGACGGTTCAAGTTACCTGTACCGGGCTTTCCACGCGTTGCCGCCGCTCAGCAACGCCGCCGGAGAACCCACCGGCGCCCTGTTCGGGGTGGCGGGGATGCTCCGGGCGATCCTGAACGAGCAGCCGGATTTCGCAGCATTCGTAATCGATGCCCCCGGTCCGACCTTCCGCGACGAGCTGTATCCCGAATACAAGGCCACCCGCGCGCCCATGCCGGACGACCTGCGTTCGCAAGTCGCGCCCATGCTCGCGATCGTCGAGGCCTTGGGATTCCCAATCCTCAACGTTCCCGGGGTGGAGGCCGACGACGTGATCGGCACCCTCGCGCAGCGTGCCGCAGCAGACGGCATCGATGTCGAAGTATCGACGAGCGACAAGGACTTCGCGCAACTGGTCGGCCCGCGCGTGACGCTCGTCAACACCATGACGCGTTCCAGCCTCGACCGTACCGGCGTGATCGAGAAATTCGGCGTGCCGCCCGAACGGATCGTCGATTACCTCGCGCTGATGGGTGACAGCATCGACAACATCCCCGGCGTGCCCAAGTGCGGCCCGAAGACCGCGGCCAAGTGGCTGAACCAGTATGGGACGCTCGACGACGTCATCGCGCACGCCCACGAGGTCGGCGGCAAGATCGGAGAAAACCTGCGCGGCGCGCTGGCGCAACTACCGCTGTCGCGCCAGCTCGCCACCATCCGTGAGGATGTCGCCCTGGAGGTCGGACCGCGCGACCTGCTGTTGCGCGCGCGCGACGTCGATGCGCTGCGCGAGCTGTACGCGCGCTACGAGTTTCGGCAGGCGTTGAAGGAGCTGGACAACAACGCGGGACCCGGGAGCCGGGACCCGGGACCCGGCAAGGCAGCGGGTGCGGTTTCGCTGATCCAGGCGGGCGAAAGCGTCACAACCAGCACCGAAATTCCCGATGCAACGTTTCCGGGTCCCGGGTCCCGGGTCCCCGGTCCCGAACCGCAATACGACCTGGTCACCACTCGAGAGCAGCTCGACCGTTGGCTCGCGAAACTGCACACCGCCGAACTCATCGCCTTCGACACCGAAACCACCTCGCTCGATCCCATGCAGGCTGAACTCGTGGGGCTCTCGTTTGCCGTGGAAGCCGGCCACGCCTGCTATATCCCGATCGGCCACGATTGCACCGGCGTGCCGCAGCAGCTCGATCGCGAGGAACTGCTCGCCGCGTTGAAGCCGATCCTCGAAGACCCGCAACGGCCGAAGCTCGGCCAGCACGCCAAGTACGACTGCAACGTGTTGTCGCACTACGGCATCGTGGTGCGCGGGATCGCGTTCGACACCATGCTCGAATCCTATGTGCTGAACGCGACCGCCAACCGCCACGACATGGATACGTTGGCCAGGCGCTGGCTGGGCTACGACACCGTCCGTTATGAGGACGTCTGCGGCAAGGGCGCCAAACAAATCCCGTTCTCGCAGGTTGACCTCGACACCGCCTGCCGCTATGCCGCCGAGGATGCCGACATCACCTTGCGCCTCCACCAGGCGCTGTGGCCGCAGCTCGAGGCCGAGCCTGGCTTGCGGAAGGTGTTCACGGACATCGAGATTCCTCTGGTGCCGGTACTCGCCCGGATGGAACAGCGCGGCGTGCTGATCGACGCCGTCGAACTGCGCCGGCAAAGCGCGGAACTCGGTGAACGGATGCACGAGCTGCAGCGCGAGATGCAGCGGATCGCGGCGCGCGAATTCAACGTCGATTCGCCCAAGCAATTGCAGGTGCTGCTGTTCGAGGAGCTGGGCCTGCCGGTGCTGGTGAAGACGCCGACCGGCCAGCCCTCGACCAACGAGGCGGCGCTGGAGGCGATCGCCCTGCGCCACGAACTGCCGCGGATGATCCTGGACTACCGGCAAGTGTCCAAGCTGCGCTCGACGTACACCGACAAGTTGCCGGACATGGTCAATCCCCGCACCGGCCGCGTACACACGTGCTACCACCAGGCCGCGGTGGCGACAGGTCGCCTGTCATCCACCGACCCGAACCTCCAGAACATCCCTGTGCGCAGTGAGGAAGGCCGCCGGGTCCGCGAGGCATTCATCGCGCCGGAGGGCTGGCGGGTGCTCGCGGCCGACTATTCGCAGATCGAGCTGCGGATCATGGCGCACCTGTCGGGCGATCCCGGGCTCACCAAGGCGTTTCGGCATGGCGAGGACGTGCACCGGGCGACCGCGGCCGAAGTGTTCGGGGTGACGACCGACGCGGTCAGCGCCGAACAACGCCGCGTGGCCAAGATGATCAACTTCGGCCTGATGTACGGGATGAGCGCGCACGGGTTGGCCCAGCGGCTCGGCATTCCACGCAGTGAGGCCGCCGATCACGTCCAGCGTTACTTCGAACACTATCCCGGCGTGAAGGAATACATGGATTCGACGCGCGAGCAGGCACGGCGCGACGGGTATGTGCAAACCCTGTTCGGCCGACGTTTGTACCTGGACGCGCTGCGTTCGCGCAATGCGGCTCAACGCGCGGGCGCGGAACGCGCCGCAATCAATGCGCCGATGCAAGGTACCGCCGCCGACATCATCAAGCGGGCGATGGTCGCCATCGACGATTGGTTAAACGCCCGTGACGACGACGCGCACATGTTGATGCAGGTCCACGACGAACTGGTATTCGAAGTGCGCGCGGACGCCGTCGATGTCGTGCGGGAGGGCGTTCGCGAGCGCATGCAGGATGCCGCGGAACTCGTGGTACCGCTGGAAGTCGATATCGGCGTTGGTGCCAATTGGGGTGAGGCGCATTGATTTGTGCGTTCGTCCATGAACGCTGCTGCATTCAGCCTCCACCGAACTGCAACGACACAGGTCGAAGACACCAGAACGGCCCTCCTTGGGCCTGACTTTCCACAACAGCCGCTGCGAACGGCATTTGGTGGCCACCCGCTTCAACAGCGGCTTCGTCAGCCTTCCGTGGCACAACAGCTTCGAACGATGCGCGGCTTTCCCCGGCTTCAACAGCGGCGTCGAACGAAGCTTGATTTCACTCGGGATTCGTCGCGGCGTTTCCATTTTGGGCGGCCAAACGTAGGCCGGAAGTCATGCCTCGCCGGCCGAATGAACGCATTCTGAACCCGTCGAAAAAAAGGTTTTGAACTTCCGCCAGCGGACCCCATCTAAGTTTCGGACGCACGCAACGGCGTCCCCGGTTCACTCACCTCCCTGAGCGAACCTCGAGGTCGAATCCCTCCCCAGATTCGGCTTCGCCCGGCCCCGAGAGCTCCCCCCTGGCTCTCGGGGCATTTTATTTTCCGACGCCCGATACGCCGTCGCGACCGCGCAGGCACCGAGTCGTGTCTGTACGTGCGATATATCGCGGACACTCGCTGCCGCGGGGCGGCACGCGGGTTCGTGTAGCATCGGGCGTCCTTCAACCCGGAAGAGGAACCGCCATGCGTGCCGGACTGATCATTGTGGGAATCGTGCTGCTGGGGCTGGGCGTTTGGGTGGCGATCGGGAACCTGCACTACAGCGACACCGACACCAAGGCGCAGCTCGGACCCGTGAAAGTCGAAGCGACCTCGCAGAAGCCGGTGCCCGCCCCGATCGGTTACGCCGGCATCGTCGTCGGCGGAATCCTGATCGCCGCGGGCGCGCTGAAGAAGTCGCGCTGACGGCAGGGCTCGGGCAAAAACGCGCGACCGCCGGGCCGCGCGTTTTTGCCGTGAGGGCCCGTATTACAACCCCAGCGTGCCGGCTAGTCCACCGAGTTCACTCAGGCTGAACTCGCTCCCGCCTCCTGCTGGCACCTGACCGTTCGGGGTCAGGCGGTCGACCACTTCCGGCAGGCGCTGCGCAAGCTGGCCCAGCACCTGCGAAGAATCGACGCCCTGTTTCTGCGCCATTTCCTCGACGTGCTGGCCTGCCGGGGTTCCGCTCAGGGCCTGCCCCAATTGCGCGCCGCTGACCGGCTGGTTGGGACCATTGCCGACCCAAGATTCGACCAGGCCACCCAGGCCACCCTGCTGCAGGGTGGACACCAAGCCACTCACGCCACCGGATTTCTCGATCAGGCCCCCGATCAGTTCGAGCATGGTGTTGCCTGCGCCCTGACCACCCGCCAAACCTTTCCCCGTATCGAGAATCGACATCGCACTTCTCCTGTATTCGCGTGGAGGGAATCACGCATTTCAACCCTACTATCGCGCGGGCGGCCGCGCGTGAATGGCTACAATTGCGGGGATGGATGTTTCCTACCTGTTGGATTCGCTCAACGCCGCGCAACGTGAAGCCGTCGCCGCCGCGCCCGGGCACTACCTGGTGCTGGCCGGCGCGGGCTCCGGCAAGACCCGCGTACTCACACACCGGATCGGCTGGCTGATCGAGGCCGAGGCCGCACCGCCGTGGGCGATACTCGCGGTCACTTTCACCAACAAGGCCGCCGGGGAGATGCGCGGCCGGCTCGGCAACCTGCTGCCCGGCGGCATGCGCGGGCTCACCGTCGGGACGTTTCACGGCATCGCACACCGCCTGCTCCGCCAGCACTGGCGCGAAGCGGGGCTGCCGGAGACCTTCCAGATCCTCGACGCGGACGACCAGCAACGGCTGGTCAAGCGGGTGGTCGCGGGACTCGGCATCGACGAGGCGCGCTACCCGCCGCGCCAGGCCTGCTGGCAGATCAATACCTGGAAGGACGAAGGCAGGCGTCCGCAAGGCATCGAACCCGGGGATCATCCGGTCGCGCGCACCTACCTCGAGGTCTACGAGGCGTATGAACAGGCATGCCGGCGCGCGGGACTTGTCGATTTTGCCGAGTTGCTGCTGCGCGCCCATGAAACGTTCCGCGACAACGACGCGCTGCGCGCGCATTACCAGCAGCGCTGGCGGCACCTCCTGATCGACGAATTCCAGGACACCAATGCGCTGCAATACGCGTGGATCCGGCTGCTGGCCGGAAGTACCGGAAAGGTCTTCGCGGTCGGCGACGACGACCAGTCGATCTACGGCTGGCGCGGTGCGAAGGTCGAGAACATGCACGCGTTCCTGCGCGATTTCCCGGACGCGAAAACCCTGCGCCTGGAACAGAACTACCGCTCGACCGCGACCATCCTCGAGGCCGCCAACGCGGTGATCGCGCAGAACCCGTCGCGACTCGGCAAGCAGTTGTGGACCGACACCGGCAAGGGCGATGCGATCGCGCTGTACGCCGCCTACAACGAGCAGGACGAGGCACGCTTCGTGGTCGAACGGATCCGCGAACATGTCGGAGGCGGCGGCGACGCCTCGGATATCGCGGTGCTGTACCGCTCCAACGCGCAGTCGCGCAACTTCGAGGAACAACTGCACCAGCACGACGTTCCCTATCGCGTATACGGCGGCCAGCGCTATTTCGAACGCGCCGAGATCAAGGACGCGCTGGCGTACCTGCGGCTATCGGCCAACCACGGAGACGACGCCTCGTTCGAACGCGCATTGGCGACCCCGCCGCACGGCGTCGGCGAACGCAGCCTCGAGATATTGCGTCGCCGCGCCCGCACCGATGACAGCTCGCTGTGGGACGCGGCGCTGGCGGAATTGGCCGGCGGCGCGCTGGCCAGCCGGGCGAAGAATGCGTTGCGGGGGTTCATGACGTTGGTGGATGGATTGGCGCAAACCACAACGGGCCCCGGGACCCGGGGCCCGGGACCGGACGATAGCGGGTCTTTCGCTGTCGATGACGCATCGCCTTCGATCGAAGCAGGCAAGACTCGGACC
>JBOHYO010000136.1:0-3562 GCA_050737935.1 Rhodanobacteraceae bacterium | reverse complement strand
GTCCGGCAAGAAGGACAAGGATTTGTTGATCAAGTAATGCCGGGACTCGGGACTCGGGACTCGGGACGCGGGACTCGGAAAATCATAATCTGGCGAGCACCTGATCTCACCCCCTTCCAAAGGAAGGGGGTCGCTGCGAAGCAGCGGGGGGATGTGCTCCATTCCGATTCGACTTCAAGGAAGCAGAAGCCATCCCCCTCGGTCGCGCTGCGCGCGCGTTCGCTTCGCTCCGCCCTTCGTTGCGAAGGGGAAGGCAGTCGGAAGCCATCCGCTGTCTTCACAAACTCCTTCGCGGCGCGATCAGCAGGTCGCCGAACAGCAACCCCGCGACCAGCGAGATCAGCAACGTCATTAGCAGTACCGCAATATGGGTGCCGCTCGCGATCTGGTTGTTGAGCAGGTCCGTCACGCTGCGGAACCCCACGCTCCCCGGTACCAGCAGCAGCATGCCCGGCTCGCGCACCAGCGCGCCCGGGCGGTGCCGAAAGCGCGCATAGAGATTGCTGCCGGCGCTCAGTACCAAGCCGCCGATGAACACGCCGAAGGGCGCCCCCAGCGCATTGCCGCTCCAATAGGTCACCAGAAACGCGGCGATCACCGACGCGAGGATCAGCGGATAGTCGCGCCGCGCGGCCTGGAACAGCATGGCGAAGGCGACTGCGGCCACCACCAGCGCCGGCCACTGCGTCCACGCGGGCAGCGAGGCCAGCGAATGGTCGGCCGGCACGATGTGCGCCACCGCGCAGATCTGGGCCGCCGCGATCGTCCCGAAGGTCAACTTGAGGATCGTCGCCGCGGCGCCGGCGAAGCGCGCCACGCCCGATGCCAGGTGCTGACTGGTCAGTTCGCGCACCGCGTTGGTCAGTGACATGCCCGGCAACAGCACGATCAGCGCGGACAGCACCACGATTTTCAATCCGAGCGGCACCAGCCAGGCACTGACCATGGTGGCGATGAAGGTCGCGACCAGCGCGGCGAGCGCGTCGCCGGCCACCGCGAGGCGCGGCCGACGGTAACCGGCCACCACGATGGCGCCGATCAGGACACCGATCACGCCCGTGACCAGCGCATCCTGCCAGGAGGTGTGGAACAGCACCGCGACGCTCGCCGCCGAGAGTCCGTAACTGACCACCGTCGCCCACAAGGCCCGGCGCGACAGCGGCAGGCCCAGCTCGTGGAGTTGCTGCATTCCGCGGCGTGGCGACAAGCTGCCATCCGCGACCTGGTCGGCGATCTCGTCGGCGCGGCACAAGCGGGCGAGATTCACGTCACCCGGCGCAATCCGCACCACCTGGGTGAGTTCGGCGATGCCGTCGCCTTCGGGCGCGCTGAACGACAGCACGATCGAAGTCGGCGTGGACAGCACGTCGCAGGCGAGTCCCAGTTGCTGCGAAACATTGCCGATCGCCTGTTCCAGGCGTGGCGCTGCGGCGCCGTACTGGTGCAGCCTGCGCGCCAACTCGATCACGAAACCGATGCGCGCGCGATGCTGTTCGTCGAGCGCCAACATGCCGTGCAGGCCTTCGCCGCCGCCCGATCGTGCTTCCATCATCTGTGCTTCCACGCCCGGCACCGCAGCGAGGCGCAGGGAACGAACATTGCACACCGCACCATCCACGCTCCTTCGAATTCCGCGTCCGCGAGCCGGTCCGGCTCTGCTGACGGCCGCCGATCCCGCCGGAACGGGCGCTCTGCCATCAGGCGGCCGGGCTGCCGGACGCTCGCCTTTTCGCATCGGAAAGTTCGGCGCAGTATAGCCAGCCGAGTCTTGCGCCGGCGCGCAAGTCAGGCCCGCGGCCCGGGCAGCGACACGGCCACCCGCAGCCCGCCGCCCTCGCGGTTGGCGAGCACGATCCGGCCGCCGTGGGCTTCGACGATTTCGCGCGCCAGCGCCAACCCCAAGCCCGTGCCCGAGCGCTTGGTGGAATAGAACGGCAGCAGCGCCTGCGCCAGCACCGTGTCGCTCATCCCGGGGCCGCGGTCGGCAACCTCGATGCGCCATTGCTGGGCGACGTGATGGATCGCGAGGGTCACCTCGTCGCCGGCGCTGCCCGACTCGTGGGCATTCTTGATCAGGTTGATCAAGACCTGCTCGATCTGCGCGGCGTCGAACTGCCCGCGATCCGCCGGCATCGCGCCGAGCAGGTGGAACTCGCAATGCATCCGCAGCGCGTCGAGAAATGCATCCCACGCGACCGGCGCCGGGTTCGGTTGCGGCAACTTGGCAAAGCTCGCGTAGCCGGCGGTGAACGAGTGCAGGTGGCGCACCCGCTCACCAATCCCTTCGAATACCCGCGGCAGCCGGGCCAGGTCGTTGCGGCGCGCCAGCACCGCGCCCGAATGCGCCAGCGAGGAAATCGGCGCCAGCGAGTTGTTGAGCTCGTGGCTGATCACGCGGATCACGCGCTTCCACACCGCGACTTCCTGGCGCGACAGCTCGCGGGTCATCCGCTGGACCAGGTGCAACCGGTGCGCTCGCCCCTGCAGCCGGAAGTCGCGGCGCGACAGGTGGAAATACTCCTCTTCGTTGCCCATCTCGACGCCGAACAGGCTGTCCTCGCTCGCGGTCAATGCCTGTCGCATCGGCTCCGGACAGGCGTCTAGCAGTTCTCCAAAACTGAAGCCCACCGGGCTCTTGCCCTCGTTGAACAGTTGCCGCGCGGCGACATTCGCATAGACGATCCGGTCGCCCGCGTCGGTCAACACCAGCGCGGTCGGCGAGTGCTGCACTACTGTGTCCAGCAGCAGCTCCCGCTGGACCAGGTCCTGGCGCTGCGCCCGCAGCGCATGGCCGAGTTCGTTGTGGGCTTCGATCAATTCGCCGAGTTCGTCGCGCCGGCGAGTGCGCAGGGAAATGCTGAAGTCACCGTCGCGATAGCTCGCGACGCTTCCCGACAGCGCGCGCAGCAGGCGCCGCACCGGCTGCATCGCGGCGTGCGCCGCCCATGCGAAAGGCACCAACCACACGGCGATCGCCACCACGGCACCGAGCCACGGGCTGCCGGTCCATGCGGTCAATGCCGCCGCCACGGCCGCTCCGCCCATGGCAGCACCGATCAGCAGCAGCGCAAGTTTGCCTTCGAGGGAGGAGAAGCGCATGGGTTCTGGCTCGGGATTCGGGACTCGGGACTCCGGAAGCCTAGCAACACCCGCAAGGGGTAGGTTGGGCTGATCCCGAGCTCCATCCGGGGGAAGCCCAACATTGCGGTCGCGTGACGTTGTTGGGCTTCCTCCGGATTACATCCGGAGTCAACCCAACCTACAGACTCGGGACTCCGAAAACATGGCAACACCCGCAAGGGGTAGGTTGGGCTGATCCCGAGCTCCATCCGGGAGAAGCCCAACAATGACGATGCGGTCGCGTGACATTCTTGGGCTTCCTCCGGATTACATCCGGAGTCAACCCAACCTACGGGCTCGAGATTCCGAAAGCCTGGCAACACCCACAAGGCGTAGGTTGGGCTGATCCCGGGCTTCATCCGGGAGAAGCCCAACGATGCGGTCGCGTGACGTTGTTGGGCTTCCTCCGGATTACATCCGGAGTCAACCCAACCTACAGACT
>JBOHYO010000135.1:0-1589 GCA_050737935.1 Rhodanobacteraceae bacterium | reverse complement strand
GTGCGCTCATCCCTGAGCGCAAAGATCAAAACACGGCCGTCCCTGGCCTGACTTTCCACGACAGCTTCTGGAGCTGGCGCGAGACGATGTACGCGTTTGCCTCACGCATCGACCCGGAGCAACTGCGGGCGATCGCGGCGCAACTCTACGTCGAGATGCTGAAAGCGGGCTACACCCACGTTTGCGAGTTCCACTATCTCCACAACGCGCCGGATGGCAGGCCCTATGCGGATCCTGCCGCGATGTCGCAGGCGATCATCGAGGCGGCACGCGAAGCCGGCATCGGCCTGACCCTGTTGCCGGTGTTGTACATGACGGGCGGTTTCGACGGGCGGCCGCTGTCGGCGCGACAGGGGCGATTCGGTCTGTCGGTGGACGCCTACCTGCGCCTGGTCGAATCGCTTCGACCCGATCAGTCGTCGATGTTGCAAGTGGGAATCGCCCTGCATTCCCTGCGCGCGGTTCCGGAAGCGGCAATGCGAGAGGTACTCGGTTTCCCGTGTGCCCGGGACTGCCCGATCCACATCCACATCGCCGAACAGATCGGCGAGGTCCAGGATTGCCTGGGGGTTCGCGGCACGCGACCGGTGCAATGGTTGTTCGACCATGCGGACGTCGATGCTCGCTGGTGCCTCGTCCATGCGACGCACCTCGACGACGCGGAGATGCGGGCGATTGCGCAATCGGGCGCGGTGGCCAGCCTGTGCCCGACCACCGAAGCGAATCTCGGCGATGGTCTGTTCCCGCTGGCAACCTACCTCGACGCGGGCGGTGTGCTGGGGATCGGCTCCGACTCCCACGTTTCCGTGTCGCCGGTGGAGGAATTGCGCTGGCTCGAATACGGCCAGCGGCTCACGACGCGCCACCGGAACGTTGCAGCACGCGAGGCCGGTGACAGCGTCGGACATGCGCTATGGCGCGCTGCACTGCGCGGTGGAAGACGGGCGACCGGGTTGGTCGGATCAGGTGGTGCCCGCGGCGACGCCCTGATCGCGCTGGACGACAGCTCGCCGTTGCTGGCGGCACGCGGGGAACGCGAGGTGCTCGACGCGTTCCTGTTTGCCGGCAATACACCGCTGGTGCGCGACGTGATGGTCGACGGGCAATGGATCGTCCGCGATTTTCGGCACCGCGATGAGGAGCGCATCGCCGCTCGCTATCGGGACGCCGTGCAGCACCTGGCGCGCGATTGACCGACTCGTTCGTGTCCCGCGGGGCGGAGCCGGTTACTGCTGGACGGCACTGGTCGACGCGGGCGCGGCCTCGGCGCCCTTGTTCACCGCGTGTTGCGCCCGCTGGGTACGCCATTTCTGCATCCGGGTCTGGCGTTCGCTGCGCAGGCTGGCCAGCTTGGTGCGCTGCTCGGGGGTCAGTTCATTGTAGATTTTCGTCCGCATTGCGGCTTGTTGTGTCACGCGTGCCTGCGCCGCCTGTGCCTCGGCCTGTCCAAGTTGCTGGGCAGCGGTTTGGTATTCGGCTGTTCCCGGCGTTGCGTTTTCGAACGCCATCCGCTTTTGCATCAGCTCCTGCATTTGTGGCTGGGATTGGCTGTGCTGCTCGCGCATCATCTGCTGGATATCGGTGCGCTG
>JBOHYO010000134.1:0-10915 GCA_050737935.1 Rhodanobacteraceae bacterium | reverse complement strand
CCCGTTGATCCTGCGCTACCGGCACGACCCGCGCTTCGCCGCGTTCTGCAAGAAAGTCGGCCTGCCGACCGCCACCACCGCCAAGGCAATGCCGTAGGGCGCGCCCACGTCAGGACGATCATCGGCATGTGCTTTTCGGCAACCGCCAGCTTTGCCAGTAGTGCCGCGATCGCCGTGGTCGGCGTGGCGACGCTCGCGCGCAGCGAACATCGCAGGGAATGGCTGTTCGCGGCGATCCCGCTGCTGTTCGCGATCCACCAGTTCACCGAGGGCGGGGTGTGGCTTGCGCTGGATGGCAATCACGCCTGGGGCGGGCTGCAACCCTGGGGATTCGCCTACATGCTTTACGCGCAGGGGTTGCTGCCGCTGCTGATTCCGCTGAGCATCTGGCTGATCGAGCCCGGCCGGCGCCGGCGCCTGCTGATCCTGCCGTTCCTCGCCTTGGGTCTTGCGCTCACCGCGTACCAGCTTTGGGCGTTGTTGAAGTATCCCACCGCGATCGCCGTGGAAGGCCACAGCGTGGTATACCGGAATCCGGCGACCGATCACCTGCTGATCGCGATCCTGTACGTGATCGCCACCTGCGGCTCGCTGTTTTTCTCCGGCTACCGATACATCATGGCGCTGGGCGCGGTGAATCTGATCGGCGTGTTGATCGTGCTATGGCTGAAGCACTACGCATTCACATCCGTGTGGTGCGCGTACGCCGCACTGGTCAGCGTGCTGATCTACTTTCATTTCACCCGCCGGCGCCAGGCCGAGCGCCGGGGGCAGGTGCTGCAGCACTGAGGCGCGCCCTTTGGAACCGCGTTTCAGCAAGACCTCCTTCGCGGCCGGTGCCGGGCATTGCAGGTTGGGCTGATCGCGGGCTTCATCCGGGAGAAGCCCAACGTTGCCGCGACGCATCGTGATGTTGGGCTTCGCTGCGCTCAGCACCAACCTACGGACCGCGCATCTATGAGGCCGCGAACGCCTCGCGGGTCAGGTTGACCGGCTCGCCATGGGTACACACCACGTCGTCCTCGATGCGGATGCCGCCGTATTTGCGGAACGCATCGACCTTCGGCCACACCACCGCTTTCGCCGCGGGTTTGGACTTCAACTCGGCGAGCAGCATGTCGATGAAATAGAGGCCGGGTTCGATGGTGACGACCATGTCGGGCGCGAGCGTGCGCGTGAGGCGAAGATTCGCATGGCCGTCGGGCTTCGCGATCGCGCCGCCCTGCTCGTCGCGCGCGAAGCCGGCGACATCGTGCACCTGCAGGCCGATCAGATGGCCGAGTCCGTGCGGGAAGAACGTCGCGGAAATGCCGTTGGCCACCGCCGCCTCGGGCGAACAGGTGATGAAACCCTGGTCGTGCAGGGCTTGCATCAATACATGGTGCGCATGCACGTGCAGTTCGGGGTAACTTTGCCCCGCGCGCACCATCGCGCAAAACCCCTGCTGGGCATTCTCGACCGCGTCGACCAGTGCCTGGAACTCGCCCGCGTCCGGTGATGCATACGTGCGGGTGATGTCGGATGCGTAGCCGTGGAACTGGCCGCCGGCGTCGATCAGGAACGAATGCGCGTGCGTGGGCGGGTTGCGGTCGAAGTGCATGTAGTGCAGCACCGCGGCGTGCTGGTCCAGCGCGATGATGTTGCCGTACGGCAACTGGCGTTCGGCAAGCCGCGTCGCTTCCAGGTATTCGCAATGGATGTCGAATTCGGAAAGTCCGGCGCGAAACGCCTTCTCCGCGGCGCGGTGGCCGTGCACGCCGAGCTTGCTGGCGACCCGCATCATCGTCAGTTCGTAGGGGGTCTTGCATGCCCGCCGGTAGTGCAGCAGGTTCAGCACCGCATCCGGATTGTCCGGCGCGAAGTCGCCGACCGCTGCGTTGGCCTCGCCGACGATTGCGCAACGCGAGGGGTCCTTCGGCAGATGCGCGCGCGCTTCCTCCGGACTGCGGATGATCGCAACGTCGAAATGCTCGACCCAATACCCCGAAGGCGCCCCCGGCATGACGTGCCAGTAGTCCTGCGGTTGCACGAACACCAGCTTTGGCCTGCGGCCCGGCGTGTAGACGATCCAGCTCCCCGGCGCGTCGGCAAGCGGCAGCCAATGGAGGAAATGCGGATTGGCCTTGAACGGATAGTCCTGATCGTCGAGGAACCAGCCGTGTGGCTGGCCGGCGGCGATGGCGAGCGTGTCGCGGCCGGCCGCAGCGAGCGCATCGGCGCTGCGCTGTTCAATTTCGGCGAGGTGCGCCGGGTACAGCGCGGAAAGATTGTCCTGCGGGGAAGCGGTCATGGCATGCGGCATCGGAACAGGAATCGCCATGATCCCGCGAAGCGCGCTGCAAAGCAAAACTCTACGCCGCGGAGGCTTCCAGCCAGCGGTCCAGCGATGCGGCGGCCGGGCCGCTGATGGAGATGATTCGCACGCCCGCCCACTGGTAGCCGTTCGTCGACGCCTGCTCGCTCCACATCGTGTGCACGCCGGTCTCGATTTCGAGGTGCGAACCTCGCCGGTCCGGCAGGCGGAAGCGGAGCTGGTACAGCGCGTTGTCGTTCAATGGCCGGTGGCAAATCAGCATCATGCCGTTGCGCGAGAGATTGCCGACCCGACCGATGGCCTCACCGCTGATGGTGTCGGTGACCTCGATCGGAGCCGTGGACGGTTTGCGTGGTGCGCTGCGGCGTTCGTCGTTCATGTCGCCGTCTCCGTGGTCTCGTTGGTACCGCTGAATTTCCGCAATCCCGCAACCAGCGCATCCCAGGCTCGGTCGATCATACCCTTGTCCTGCGACGGCAGCAGGCGGATCTGCCCACGCGCCATCAGGCGGGCGATCTGCTCCAGCGTGCGTTCGGGCGCAGCCGCCCCGCGGGCATTCACGACCAGGCAGCGGCCGCTGACCGGATTGTGCCAAGCCAGTTTCCGGGCAACCTTCTGACCTTGCTGGTTGACGGTGACCTCCAGCCAGCTCCCGAACGGCAACTGCTTGAGTTCCTCGAGCGCGCGCCGTTCGGAAGGCGTCAGCGGCAGCTTGTGCGGCACAGCCGGCGCCGCGGAACGGGCATCGTCCTCGTCGCGCTTGTGGCGCGACTTCAGCCGGATCAGCAGTTCGGTCTGGCTGGGCGGGGGCGTTGCGGCGCGCGAGGCCGGCCGTTGCGGCATGTCCATCGCATAGCGGGTGATCTGGTCGGCTTCGCCCGCCTGCAGCCCGACCTGGGTGAGGCCGTGGTTCAGATCGGCGGCGAGCCTCGCGTCGTCGCGTCCGACCGGCGAGTCCAGCAACTGGTCGGCGTCGGCAAGCCTGCGCCGGTATGCCTCGCTGTTTTCGCCCTCGCGCAGCAGGGTCAACGTGAGTGCGTCGGTCCACGCACTCTCGAGCAGCGCGCGGATCAGCGGCGTGGTCTTGTGCCCGGCCAGCCGCTTGCTGATGGCCGCTCCGGCGGCGGCGCGCGCGTCGCGCAGGCGGTCGCGGCCCTGGGCGGCCTCGATCTGGCGGCGTTCGGCAATTTCCGCGCGCCGCGAGAGCAGGCGCAGGTGCGAGTCGAGGTCGTCGGCTTCGCGCTCGATCAGGCCGATGTCACCCTGGAACTCCGTGGTGATCCGCTGGACGCTGCGCTGCAGCCGCTGGTTGAGCGCGGCATCGAAGCTGTCGCTGCTGCGATCGAGCCAGAGGTTGGCGCTTTCCAGGACCAGGTTCAGCAGGCGCCGCGCCGGATGTTCGCGGACGGTGAAGAAGTTGCTGTCGGACAGCGCGACTCGCAGCAGCGGGACCTGCAGGCTCGAGAGCATTCGTTGCGCGACCCCCTCGCTGCGGGTTTCGGTCAGCAACTGGTCGTAGAGCAATCCGATGAAGTCGAGCGCGTCCCGATGCTCGGGCTGCAGTTGCGGGCTCTTGCCGGCGGGCGCGCTGCGTCGCAGTTCGGCCGCCAGCTCCTTGGCCAGGTTCTCGCCGGCGTCGGCCGCGACCCGGCGTGGCGGCATGGCCTGGAGCGCGGCGAGCGCCTCCTGCAATTCCGGCATCGAGGCGAACCCGCCGGATTGCCCGGTCGCGGCTTCCCCCTCGGGGTGCAAGGTGCGACGGCGCGCGTCCAGCAGATGGTGAAGGTCACCCACGGCGGGCGGTGGCGTGAAGTTGACCGCAGGCTGGATGAGTGCCGGTTCAAGCGTCTGGGCAGGAGCCGGCGATTCCGCAGGAGTCTGGTCGGCCGCGCCATGCGGGTCGTCCGGGGGATACCGATCGCCCGAAGTCGGACGCTGGTCGCTCGCGGCGCGCCTGGGCAGGTAACTGCGCAGGTCGGGGAGGATGCCGGACGCCTTCAGGTGATCGTTGAGCCGGCCGTAGAACGATTCTGCTGCACCGAACAGGCGGCGGTCGCACAGGCGATAGAACAGCAGGCGTTGTTCGCGTTCCAGTGCGAGGCCGTTCGCGGCCTCGGCCAGCACCGCGGCCAGCATCTGCGGTCCTGGCGGCAGGGCCTCGCTTTCGATCGGCGGCGACGCCAGCAGCACGGCGTAGCGATGACAGAGTTCGAAGAGGGCGCTGCCTGCGTGGAGTTCGGTGCGCGTGGAAAGGTCATCCAGCGCCATGCTCTCGTCGAACTCGTGCGGATCGACCAGTTCCAGCCCTTCGCTGTTGCGGCGCTGCCCGGCGCGCGGGGTGTCGGACTGCGGTTGTCCGACGCTGGCGAATTGGCGTTCCAATACGGCCATCAACCGGCCCTGGAAACGCGGACGGGACTGCTTCACCTGGCGCAGCGCTTCCATTGCCTCGTGCTGGGCCTGTCCTCCGCTGGATTGCTCGGCGATCCGGAACAACTCGTTCTCGAGGTCATCCAGGACGTTCCGCAGCAACGGCTCCAGCAATCCACTGCATTCGGCCAGTTGCTGGGCCAGCACGTGGCGCGCGCGTGGCGCCAGGTCGCTGCGGTCGGCGAGTGTCGGCTGCGTTTCCATCGATTCCCCCGCGGGTTCGGCTGCAAGCACCGTGCCAGCAGACGCCCGCGCCTCGCGGAGTTTACGGAACCGCGGCGCAAAGCGCCATCGCCGTGACCTGGATCACTCGTCGCCTGTCCCGACGCGGACCGACACCGCCTCGACGTCGACGTCGACGTTCACCTGCATGGGCCGGCAGCACACCGGGCAATCCTCGACATAGGCCGCGGAGCCGGCCGAAGCATCCACGACGAGTTCGACGGTTTCCCCGCAATAGGGGCAGCCGACGGAGATCAAATCAGGCATGGCGGTGTCTCGTATCCAGTTCGGGCAGGAACAATGCGATCACGTCGTTGAGGAAACGCCGGCCGAGCGGAGTGGTCTTCAGCAGTGCGGGCTCCCCGGTCAGCCACCCGCGTGCGCGCGCAACACCGAGCGGGGCATCGATCGCGGACAACGGCAGGCCGGTGCGTGCACGAAATTCGTCCAGCGTCACACCCTCGTTCAAACGCAGCACATTCAACATGAACTCGAACGGTAGTTGTTCGGCAGTGATGGTTTCGTCGCCGCCGATGCGCGCGCGCGTCGAGGCGGTTTGCATGTACGTCAGCGGCGAACGCTTTTTCCAGCGTCGCCGAATTTGCGTGTCTGTCGCGGCCGCTGTCCCGAGTCCCGAGTCCCGAGAAACTCGCCGCTCCTGCGGCTCGCCCTTCGGGCCATCGGCTTCGCCGACGTTCGCTCCGGCATCCTGCCTCCGCAGTCCGAGTCCCGTCACTTTCCCATGCGCCCCCGCGCCGATGGCAAGGTAATCGCCGAACTGCCAATAGTTGAGGTTGTGCCGGCAACGACGACCCGCGCGTGCATACGCCGACACTTCGTATTGCGCGAAACCCGCCTCGGCGAGCCGCGCCTGACATGCTTCCTGCATGTCCCAGGCCGCGTCGTCGTCGGGCAACGGCGGCGGGCGCTTCGCAAACGGCGTGCCCGGTTCCAAGGTCAACTGGTAATGCGAAATGTGGGCGGGCTCCAGTGCCAGCGCGCGCTCGACGTCGGCAAGGGCTTCGTCGAGCCGTTGGTTCGGCAACGCGTACATCAGGTCCAGGTTGATGTTGTCGTAGCCCGCGTCCTGCGCGAGCCTTACCGCGGCCTCGGCTTCGGCCGCCGAATGGATGCGGCCCAGCGCGCGCAGCTTTTCATCCCCGAAGCTCTGCACGCCGAAACTGATCCGGTTGACGCCGGCGTCGCGATAACCATCGAAACGGCCGTGTTCGACCGTGCCGGGATTGGTTTCCAGGGTAATTTCGCAATCGTGTGCGAACGGCAGGCGCGCCGCGACGCCGTCCAGGATCGCCGCGATCGCGTCCGGCGGAAACAGGCTGGGTGTGCCACCGCCGAAGAATGCACTGGTGATCTCGCGGCCGTGCACGGAATCCGCGTAATCGGTGAGGTCGCCGTCGAGATCGGCCATGAGTGCTGCGACGTACTCGTGCACCGGAAGTTCGCTGCGCAGGCCGTGCGAATTGAAATCGCAATACGGGCACTTTTTCACGCACCACGGGATGTGGATGTAGAGCGAAAGCGGGGGCCGCGGGAACAAGCCCCTCTCCCCCCGGGAGAGGGGTTGGGGTGAGGGTCCGGTGTCGCAAAAACGCTGTCGCATGCGCGTACCCTCACCCGCCCTTCGGGCACCCTCTCCCGGAGGGAGAGGGGAGCAGCAGGTCTCGCCGCAACGCCGCCAGCGCCTGCCCGCGGTGGCTGATGCGGTTCTTCAAGGCCGGATCGAGTTCGGCGGCGCCAAGGCCCTTGCCGTCGTCGGGCAGGAACACCGGGTCGTAGCCGAAGCCGTGTTCACCACGCGGCGCGATCAGTATCCGTCCCGGCCAGCGGCCATGCGCGACGAGCGGATCGGGATCATCGGGGCCCTGCAGCAGCGCGAGTACGCAGACGAAATGTGCACCGCGGCGGGCATCCGCCACGCCTTCGAGTTCGCGCAGCAGTTTCGCGTTGTTGGCGGCGTTGTCGCCGTGCACGCCCGCGTAGCGCGCGGAATACAGTCCCGGCGCGCCGTTCAGCGCATCCACGCACAACCCGGAATCGTCGGCCAGTGCCGGCAGACCTGCTGCGCGTGCGGCGTGGCGGGCCTTCAGGATCGCGTTCTCTACAAACGTCAGACCCGTTTCCTCGGCGTCGCCGATGCCGAGTTCCGTTTGCGGTACGAGTTCGACACTGCCCGCCAGCAACTCGCGCAGTTCGGCGAGCTTGCCTGTGTTGCCGCTGGCGAGCACGATCTTGTTATCCATGCCGATGCACTTCGGTGATGATTTTTGTAGGAGCGGCCCATGGCCGCGATTCGAGGTGCTCGCGGTCGCGGCCATGGGCCGCTCTTACAGAAGAAACAAGATTCCTAGCGTTCCAATGCAGCACGCTGTTGCGTGACCAGTTCGCCGATGCCCTTCTGGGCCAGCGTCAACAGCGTGTCCAGTTCCTCGCGGCGGAAGGCGTGGCCTTCGGCGGTGCCCTGCAGTTCGATGAAGCCGCCGCCGTCGTTCATCACCACGTTCATGTCGGTGTCGCAGTGGGCGTCTTCGGCGTAATCGAGGTCCAGCACGGGCATGCCCTGGAAAATACCTACCGACACCGCGGCCACCGCGCCATGCACGGGATTGCGCTTGAGCGCGCCGCGCCGCGTCAACACGTCTATCGCATCGACCAGCGCCACGTAGGCGCCGGTGATCGCTGCGGTGCGGGTGCCCCCGTCGGCCTGCAGCACGTCGCAGTCGAGCGTGATCACGCGCTCGCCCAGCGCCACGCGGTCCACGCATGCGCGCAACGAACGTCCGATCAGGCGCTGGATTTCCATGGTGCGCCCACCCTGTCCGCCGCGCGCGGCTTCGCGCTGGGTGCGCTCGCTTGTTGCGCGCGGCAGCATCCCGTATTCGGCGGTGACCCAGCCTTGGCCCTTGCCGCGCAGCCACGGCGGGACGCGTTCCTCCACGCTGGCCGTGCACAGCACCCGGGTATCGCCCGCGCTGATCAGCACCGAGCCTTCGGCGTGGCGGGTGTAACGGCGTTCGATCGTTACCGCGCGCAATTCGTCCGGCGCGCGGCCGGAAGGGCGGGTGGTTGCCATCGGGAAGGTTTCCGCGCAGGGCTCGACAGTTTACCATCGGCTTCCGCAACGCCGCCTTGGGGAACATCGATGATCCGCAGCATGACCGCGTACGCGAGCGACGAGGAAACCACCGCGCTCGGCTGGCTCGCCTGCGAACTGCGCGCGGTCAATCACCGCTTCCTCGAAACGGGCGTGCGCCTGCCCGACGAATTGCGCGCGCTGGAACCGCAGGTCCGCGAATGCATCGCGGCGCGCCTCTCGCGCGGCAAGCTGGATGCGACGCTTCGCTACCGTGCGCCCACCGCGGCGGCCGACCTGCTGCTGGACGAACGCACCGCAGCGCAGCTTTCCGCGGCCGCCGACACGCTGAAGGCGAGCTTTCCGCAACTGGCCACCGATTTCGCGGGACTCCTGGACTGGCCAGGACTGCTGGTGAAGCCGGACCTCGACCAGGAGGGTGTGACCCAGGCGGCGCTTGCGCTGCTGGACCGCACGCTGGATGAATTCATCGCCGGGCGCGAACGCGAAGGCGAGAAACTGGCGGCCGCCTTGCGTGAACGGCTGGATGGCATCGAGCACATCATCGCGGGACTGCGTGCGCTCCTGCCCGATATCCGCAAGGCGCTGCGCGCAAAGCTGGAAGCCCGGCTCGCGGATTTGCAGGCGTCGGCCGACCCCGGAAGGCTCGAGCAGGAGCTCGTGCTGCAATTGTCGCGGATCGACGTCGACGAGGAACTCGATCGCCTCGACGCGCACGTCGGCGAGGCGCGCCGCGTGCTGACGCTGAGCGAACCGGTAGGGCGGCGGCTGGACTTCCTGATGCAGGAGTTCAACCGCGAAGCCAATACCCTGGCATCCAAATCGGCTGACCAGCGCGTGACCCGCGCGGCGGTCGATCTCAAGGTGTTGATCGAACAGATGCGCGAGCAGGTGCAAAACCTCGAGTAGTGCTGCGGCCCGCAAGGGGTGGCAAAAGTCCGTGAGGTTGGTCCGAAACGGCGGGCACGCAATGGGTTCGCTGTCGCCAACGGCCCGGATGGCCACAAATTCTTGAGTGGGGCGGATGTTCTTGCGGCTCGAAACGCAGGCGTCTGAGCGCCCTGGTGCGCGGTGCTGGTGTGCGGTGGGTCACATACGCGCGCCGGATCGAGTCACTTCGTGATGTGATCAAGGCTTTGCTGGTCGCCCGTTCCTCAGCCGGCATGATTCTTGCGTGACATGCAGCAGCAACGAATCCCGGGGAACACTTGCAAGTCATGAACCTGATCCACCGCGTGTGCTGGAACCGCCCGTATGGTAAACGGGTTCCGGCGCCGGAGCGTGCGCGTTGTCGCCGGAAAGGATCGACACGAAGGATGACGGGATGTCGCGGGCTGGTCCGCTCGCTGCTGTGGATATCGTTGGGCGTGGCAGGGCTTGCGCACGCGGGCACGTCGCCAACGGGTGGACAGATCGTGGCCGGCGCGGGTCAGATTCAGCAGTCGGGCAACACCACCACCATCCGGCAGAACAGCCAGTTGCTGTCGTTGAACTGGCGCAGCTTCGACATCGGCGCCGGACAGACGGTGCAGTTCCTGCAGCCCGGTGCCGACTCGATCGCGGTGAACCGCATCCTCGGCAATACCGCCAGCGAAATCCAGGGTCATCTCGAGGCCAACGGTCAGGTCTGGCTGATCAATCCCAATGGCGTGCTGTTCGGCCGCGACGCGCAGGTGAATGTCGGCGGCCTGGTCGCCTCCGCGATGGATGTAGACGACTCGACGATCGGCTCCGGTGATGTCCGCTTCGCCGGCAACGGCAAGGGCAAGGTCGTCAACCGGGGCCGCATCACCGCCGCCGACGGCGGCTATGTAGCTTTGCTCGGCAACCAGGTATCCAACCAAGGCGCCATCCGCGCCCGCCTCGGCACGGTCGCGCTGGGCGGTGGCACCGCCGTCACGCTCACCTTCGCCGACCACCACTTGATGCACTTGCAGGTGGACGCGAACACCGTCCGCAGCCTCGCGGAGAACCGCCAGCTGATCGTTGCCGACGGCGGCTCCGTGCTGATGACCGCCGGTGCGCGCGATTCGCTGGTAGCCAGCGCGGTGAACAACAGCGGCACCGTACAGGCGCGCAGCGTCGAGGATCACGACGGCACCATCACGCTGCTGGGGGGCATGCAGGCCGGCAGCGTGCAAGTGGGCGGCACGCTCGACGCCAGCGCCCCCGATGACGGCGACGGCGGGCAAATCGAAACCTCCGCGGCGCATTTCGAGCTGGCCCACGATGCACGCATCACCGCCGCCGCGGCTGGCGGCAAGGCCGGCACCTGGCTGGTCGATCCGGTCGACCTGACGATCGACAGTGCGGCTGCTGCCACGATTTCCAGCAGCTTGAACGGCGGCACCAACGTCACCGAGCAAACCACCGCCACCGGCGCCACCGGTACCGGCACGAAGACCACGGGCAACGGCGACATTAACGTCAATGCTGCGCTGAGCTGGACCAACCCGGCCGCCACGTTCACCCTGGACGCGTACCACGACATCAACGTCAACGCACCGATCAACGGCAGCGGCGGCATCGTCATGAAGGCTGCGAATGGCGGCTTGACGATCGGCAGCGGCGGCAGCCTGCAAGCGGGCAGCGGCGCGACACTGAGCGCGGGTACCTTCGTCAATGACGCCTCGTCGGCGGCGCTTGGAAGCAACTGGCGGCTGTACACGGCCAGCCCCGCGGGCGATGTGCTCGGTGGCCTCGCGCCCGATTTCATCCAGTACGACGCGACCTTCGGTTCTACCCTCGCCGCCAGCGGCAACGCCCTTGTATACAGCGCCGCGCCGGCGCTGAAGATCGCAAACCTGAAAGGCACCGCCAGCAAGGTTTACGACGAC
>JBOHYO010000133.1:0-4695 GCA_050737935.1 Rhodanobacteraceae bacterium | reverse complement strand
GTCCCGAGTCCCGAGTCCCGTCCTAGCCATACACCGGGAACTTGGCGCATTGCGCGTTGACGAGGGCGCGCACGTTCTCGATCACCTTCTCGTCCTTCGGTGCGTCCAGCACGTCGGCGACCCAGCCGGCGAGCTCGGCGCAATCGGATTCCCTGTAACCGCGCGTGGTCACGGCGGGCGTGCCGATCCGCAGGCCCGAGGTCACGAACGGCTTTTGCGGATCGTTCGGCACCGCATTCTTGTTGACGGTGATATGTGCCTTGCCCAGCGCAGCTTCCGCATCCTTGCCGGTGATCGGTTTGCCGATCAGGTCCACCAGGAACAGGTGATCCTCGGTGCCGCCCGAGACGATCTTGTAGCCGCGCTCGATCAGGGTTTTCGCCATCGCCTTGGCGTTCTTCACCACTTGCTTCTGGTAATCCTTGAACGAAGGTTCCAGCGCTTCCTTGAAGGCCACGGCCTTCGCCGCGATCACGTGCATCAGCGGCCCGCCCTGCAGGCCGGGAAACACGATCGACTGCAGCTTCTTCGCGATGTCCTCGGCGTGCTCGCCCATCGCCGAGTTCTTCGCGACGATCAGGCCACCGCGCGGACCGCGCAGGGTCTTGTGGGTGGTGGACGTGACGACGTGCGCGTGGGGCAACGGCGACGGGTACACGCCCGCGGCCACCAGCCCGGCCACATGCGCCATGTCCACGAACAGGTACGCGCCAATCCTGTCGGCGATCGCCCGGAAGCGCGACCAGTCCATGATCTGCGAGTACGCGCTGAAGCCGGCCACGATCATTTTCGGCTTGTGTTCGAGCGCAAGTTTCTCGACCGCGTCGTAATCGACCAGCCCTGCGTCGTTCACGCCGTACTGGACCGCATTGAAGATCTTGCCCGAGAGGTTCGGCTTCGCTCCGTGGGTCAGGTGTCCACCGTGGGCGAGGCACATGCCGAGGATCGTGTCACCCGGCTGCAGCAGCGCGAAGTACACCGCCTGGTTGGCCTGCGAACCCGAATGCGGTTGCACGTTGGCATAGTCGCAATCGAACAATTGCTTCAGCCGTTCGATCGCGAGCTTCTCGGCCACATCCACGTACTGGCAGCCGCCATAATAACGCTTGCCCGGATAACCTTCGGCGTACTTGTTGGTCAGGACGCTGCCCTGGGCTTCCAGCACCCGCGGACTGGCGTAGTTTTCCGAAGCGATCAGTTCGACGTGATCCTCCTGCCGCTGCCTTTCTTCCATGATCGCGCTGGCAAGGGCATCGTCGTAACCGGCAATCCGCATTTCGTGGCTGTACATCGCGATCCTCTGCAAGGCGTTGGCGAACGGGAATCTTAGCCCTTTCGGCACAGCCGCGCTGACCCCATGGCTTTTACAATCATCCACTTTCGCGAACCATGGAGCACCGCATGAACACCCGACTGCGCTGGGCCGGCATCCTGTGCATGCTGTCGTTGCTGATGACGCCCGTTGCAGCGCTCGCCGCCAGGACCACACCCGGCGTCGGCTTCGCAGCGATCATCATCCACGACCCGGTCAACGGCGGCACGATGCCGGGTTATGTGTTCTACCCTGCCGCGCAACCGTCCCGGGTCACGTGGCGCGGACCTTACGAGTTGCACGCAACGCCGGATGCGAAACCCATTCCCGGCGCCAAACCACTCGTGGTGATCTCTCACGGCCATGGCGGTTCCGACCTCGGTCACCACGACCTCGCGGTCTATCTCGCCAGCCATGGATTCATCGTGGCCACGCTGCAACACCCCAAGGACAACTTCATCGACGCCAGCGGGGACGGGCAGCCGGACGTGATGGTCGGACGGCCGATCCAGGTGAAAGCCACGATCAGCATGTTGCTCGATGACGCCCGCTGGAAAAAACGGATCGATCCGGACCGGATCGGCGTGGCGGGTTTCTCGAACGGTGGCTACACCAGCCTTCTGTTGGTCGGCGCGGTGCCGCAATTCACGCGCTTCATCAGCTACTGCAAGGCGCATCCGGACGACCTGAATATCTGTGCACCCGCCCGTCGGTTGAAGGCGCAAGCCGCGCGACACGGACAAACGCTCGAACAGTTGATGGCCTCGATGCAGAACGATCTGCACCGCTGGGGCAACACCGACGATCCGCGCATCAAGGCTGCCTTCGTGATGGCACCACTCAGCCTGATCTTCGACCAGGCTGGCCTGGCTTCGGTCAATCGTCCTGTATTCCTTTACTACGGCCAAAACGACGAGGTGCTGCGGCCCGCCTACAACGTTCTTCACATCGCGCCTTTGATCAAGACGCTCACCGGCATCCGGATGATCCCGAAAGCCGGACATTACGTGTTCCTGTCGCCGTGCTCGCCGAAATTGGCCAAGGACGCGCCGGAGATCTGCAACGATCCGCCCGGCGTGCACCGAGTCGCGGTCCACCGGCAGATCGATGCCGACGCGTTGGCGTTTTTCCGCAAGACGCTGGGTTCGCCCTGAATTCCGGAGTTCGCTGCAGCGATGGCAGCGAGTGCTCGCGCACCGCGCTTGGCGCGACCCGCCGCGACACGTCATAATGTAGGGTTCTACCTTGCCGCAGGCCATGGATGGCCGGCCGACGAAGCCCGAAACCGCCATGCCGGGCGCGCGGTTGCATCGCGGGCATAGCCCGCTTCTGCATCGCTGGTGTAGGAGCGGGCCATGCCCGCGATTCCAGCACGCCGGGCGGTGCCGGAGCAAGAACATGGACGTTGAATAAGCAAATCAAAGAAACTGGATTCCGGCCTTCGCCGGACTGCGAAGGCAGGATGCCGAAGCGAACGTCGGCGTAGCCGACGGCCCAAAGGGCAGATCGCGGGATGCGATCTGTAATGACGAAGAACCATTCCCGCCAGGGAATCGCGGAGCCACAATGCAATACATCTACACCATGATCAACGTGTCCAAGATCGTCCCGCCCAAGCGCGAGATCATCAAGGACATTTCGCTTTCGTTCTTCCCCGGCGCCAAGATCGGCCTGCTCGGCGTGAATGGCGCTGGCAAGTCCACGGTACTCCGGATCATGGCCGGGGTGGATACCGACTACCAGGGCGAGTCGCGTCCGGCGGCCGACATCAACATCGGCTACCTCGCGCAGGAACCCAATCTCGACGCGGACAAGACGGTGCGCGAATCGGTCGAGGAGGGCTTGGCCGACATCCTCAACGCGCAGAAGCGGTTGGATGAAGTCTATGCCGCCTACGCCGAGGAAGGCGCGGACTTCGATGCGCTGGCGGCCGAGCAGCAAAAGCTCGAGAACATCCTCGCCGCAGGCGACGCGCACACCATGGAGATGCAACTGGAAGTCGCGGCCGACGCGCTGCGCCTGCCACCGTGGGACGCGAAGGTCTCCACGCTATCGGGCGGCGAAAAGCGCCGCGTCGCACTGTGTCGGCTGCTGCTGTCCAAGCCCGACATGCTGCTGCTCGACGAGCCGACCAACCATCTCGACGCTGAATCGGTCGACTGGCTGGAGCAGTTCCTGCACGACTACCCCGGCACCGTGGTCGCGGTGACCCACGATCGCTACTTTCTCGACAACGCCGCCGAGTGGATCCTGGAACTCGATCGCGGTCGCGGCATCCCGTGGAAGGGCAATTACTCGTCGTGGCTCGAACAGAAGGACGAGCGCCTGAAACAGGAAGGCTCGACGGAAAAGGCCCGCCAGAGGGCGATCCAGAAGGAGCTGGAATGGGTGCGTTCCGCGGCGAAGGGCCGCCAGTCCAAAGGCAAGGCGCGATTGAATCGCTTCGAGGAACTGAGCTCGGTCGATTATCAGCGCCGCAACGAAACGAATGAAATCTTCATCCCGCCGGGCGAACGCCTCGGCAACGAGGTGATCGAGTTCAAGAACGTCGGAAAATCTTTCGGCGACCGCTGCCTGATCGATGACTTGTCGTTCAAGATTCCGCCGGGTGCGATCGTCGGCGTGATCGGGCCGAACGGCGCCGGCAAGTCCACGTTCATGAAAATGGTGATGGGCAAGGAGAAGCCGGATTCAGGCGAAATCAACCTGGGCAAGACCGTGCAGCTCGCCTACGTCGACCAGTCGCGCGGCATGCTCAACGACAGGAACAACGTGTGGCAGGAAGTCTCGGGCGGGCTCGATATTTTGAAAATCGGCAACTTCGAGATCCAGTCGCGCGCCTACATCGGCCGCTTCAACTTCAAGGGCTCGGACCAGCAGAAGATCGTCGGCCAGTTGTCCGGCGGCGAACGCGGACGCCTGCACCTTGCCAAGACGCTGCTCGAAGGCGGCAACGTGCTGCTGCTGGACGAACCCTCGAACGACCTCGACGTCGAAACCCTGCGCGCGCTGGAAGAGGCCCTGCTGGAATTTCCCGGTTGCGCGATCGTGATTTCGCACGACCGCTGGTTCCTCGACCGGATCGCCACCCATATCATCTCCTTCGAGGGCGACTCGCACGTCGAGTTCTTCCCGGGCAACTACAACGAATACGAAGCCGACAAGAAGCGCCGCCTCGGCGAGGAGGCCGCGCAGCCGCATCGGGTGAAGTACAAAAAGCTGGCGTGAGAGCCGGGACTCGGGAGCAGTACGTAGATCGGGCTGATCCGGACTTGTCCCGGGAGAAGCCCAACGGCCGTCGAAGATTGTTGGGCTTCGCTGCGCTCAGCGCCAACCTGCAAGAGCGCTCCGATACACGCCTTCAAAGCTGCGCGAAAATTTCC
>JBOHYO010000132.1:0-7359 GCA_050737935.1 Rhodanobacteraceae bacterium | reverse complement strand
ATTCGGTAATTATGCATAAATACCGAAACTATGGGACAATCCGTGCATGGACTCGACCCCTCGCCAAATCTCGAACCTGCTGGGTCGGCGCGGCACCGCACGTTCGCGGGAGCTGGAAGCGCTGGGCATTGCCCGCAGGCAGCTTTCGCGGATGGTGGCTGCGGGCCGGCTGGTGCGTGTCGGGCGCGGGCTGTACGCGCTGCCTGATTATCGTGGCGGGGAACACGAGGCCCTGCTGGCGGTAGCCAGGCGCGCGCCCGGCGTGCTGTTTTGCCTGCTCACGGCGCTGCGTCTGCATGAGCTGACCACGCAGGCGCCTTTCGAGGTATGGATCGCCATCGGCAACAAGGATCATCCGCCGCGGCTCGATTATCCGCCGCTGCGTACCGTGCGTCTCTCGGCATCATCGCTGGGCGCCGGAGTGAGCACGCTGCGCATCGACGGTACGCCGGTGCGCGTCACCGGTGTCGCCAAGACGGTGGCGGACTGCTTCAAGTTCCGCAACAAGGTCGGGCTGGACGTGGCACTGGAGGCGCTGCGCGAGGCGCGTCGCACCCGCAAGGCTGGCGCCGATGAGCTGTGGCGTTATGCCCGGATCAACCGCGTGGCGAATGTGATGCGCCCGTATCTGGAGGCGGTGGCGTGAGTGCGGTGTCGGCCGCGTCCATCCATGCGCGATTGTTGAACCGGGCCAGGGTCCGTGGCGAAGACTTCAACCTGGTGTTGGTGCGTTACGCGACCGAGCGGTTTCTGTATCGACTGTCGCGGCTGCCGGCGCGCGAGTCGTACTGGCTGAAGGGCGCCATGTTGTTCGACCTGTGGTTCGACGTGGCACACCGGCCAACGAGGGATGCCGATTTCCTCGGCTTTGGGCCGATGGAAGCCGGTGTGCTGGCGGACACCGTACGCGAAATCTGAGCCGTGCCTGCCGACGATGGCATGCGTTTCGATCCGGCCTCGATCGTGATCGACGAGATTCGGGACAATGCCCGCTACGGTGGCCTGCGTGTGCGCCTGGTGGGTCGGCTCGGCAACGCGCGGACCACCGTGCAACTGGACGTGGGCTATGGCGACGCCGTGACGCCGGGACCGGAGGAGGCGGACTATCCCACTCTGCTGGACGATCAGCCGGCGCCGCGCCTGTGCGTTTATCCGCGCGCCACGGTGGTCGCAGAGAAACTGGAGGCCATCGTGAGCTTCGGCATGGCCAACAGCCGCCTGAAGGATTACTTCGACCTGCGTGCGCTGGCGCGTGAGGGCTTGCTGGATCCGCGGCAACTGGCCGACGCCATTGCGGCAACGTTTGCGCGTCGCCGCACCGCGATTCCGGCAGGCATGCCACTGGGCTTGACCGACGAGTTTGCGCATGATCCCGCGAAGCAAACGCAGTGGCGGGCATTCCTGGGCAGGAATCGGCTGGAGGCGCCGACACTGGAACAGGTGGTGGCAGACGTCCGCGGACTCGTTGCGGTGCCATTGGATCTGGCACGAGGGGCTGCGAGGTAGAACAAAATGCAGTGTCGCAGCCGAAACCGGGGCCGCACCGGACACCGGGCCGCCATCGGAGCTGCGCATGTGGCGCCGCTTGGCGCTTTTGCTGCACTGCGGTAGGCTGGCCGCTTCCCCATTCGTTCGATGCCGGACCGCACCGCCGCCATGCAGGAAACCTACGATCCGCGCGCCCTCGAAGCTGCGGCGCAGAAGTTCTGGTCGGACACCCGCGCGTTCGAGGTGACCGAAGACGCCTCGCGCGAAAAATTCTATTGCCTGTCGATGCTGCCGTATCCGTCCGGGGCGCTGCACATGGGCCACGTGCGCAACTACACGATCGGTGACGTGATCAGCCGCTTCCAGCGGATGCAGGGGAAGAATGTCTTGCAGCCGATGGGTTGGGATGCGTTCGGGCTTCCCGCTGAAAACGCGGCGATCAAACGCGGCGTTCCGCCCGCGAAGTGGACGCGCGAGAACATCACGCACATGCGCGGTCAGTTGAAGGCGATGGGTTTCGCGATCGACTGGTCGCGCGAGTTCGCCACCTGCGATCCTGATTACTACGTGCACGAGCAGCGGATGTTCGTGCGGCTGTTCAAGCAGGGCATGGTGTACCGCAAGAACAGCGTGGTGAACTGGGACCCGGTGGACCAGACGGTGCTCGCCAATGAGCAGGTGGTCGATGGCCGCGGTTGGCGTTCCGGCGCGGTGATCGAGAAGCGCGAGATTCCGCAATGGTTCCTCAAGATCACCGCGTATGCTGATGAATTGCTTGATGGTCTGAAGACGCTTCCCGGCTGGCCGGACGCTGTCAAGACCATGCAGCGCAATTGGCTGGGGCGCTCGGAAGGGTTGGAAATCCGCTTCGACGTGGAAGGCGGCGGTTCCCTCGAAGTCTTCACGACCCGGCCGGATACCCTGATGGGGGTGACCTATCTCGCAGTCGCGGCCGAGCACCCGCTGGCGCATGAAGCCGCGCGCAACAACCCGGGGTTGCAGCCGTTCATCGACGAATGCCGCCACGGCGGGGTTTCCGAAGCCGAACTCGAAACCAAGGAGAAAAAGGGCGTCGCGACCGGGTTGTTCGCGCTGCATCCGGTGACGGGCGAGCGGCTGCCGGTCTGGATCGCCAATTTCGTGCTGATGAACTACGGCACCGGCGCGCTGATGGCGGTGCCGGGACACGACCAGCGCGACTGGGAATTCGCGACGAAATACGATCTGCCGATCACGATGGTGATCGTCAGCGATGCGATTCGCGATGCGATCCGCGAGCTCGGGCGCGACGCTGCAGGGAATACCGACGCCATGAGCGCGGCGCTCGGCCAATCCAGGGCCATCGACGTGGCCGAGCCCCGGCCAGTCGAGGATATGCTGGAAGAATTCGAGAACGGCATCATTACCGAAGGTCCGTTCCTCGAGCACGGCACGCTGGTCAACTCGGGCGAGTACGACGGCATGGATTACCGCCAGGCTTTCGACGCGCTGGCGGAACGTTTCGAACGCGAAGGCCGCGGCAAGCGCCAGGTGAACTGGCGGCTGCGCGACTGGGGCGTCTCGCGGCAACGCTACTGGGGCTGTCCGATCCCGATCATCCACTGCCCGAAGTGCGGCGCGGTGCCGGTGCCGGAAGACCAGTTGCCGGTGGTGCTGCCTGAGGATGTGGCGTTCTCCGGCGTGCAGTCGCCGTTGAAATCCGATCCGGAATGGCGCACGACCACGTGCCCCGAATGCGGCGGCGCGGCGATGCGCGAAACCGACACCTTCGACACCTTCATGGAGTCGAGCTGGTATTACGCCCGCTATTGCTCGCCGGGTGCGGCCACGCAGGTCGATGCGCGCGCGAATTACTGGTTGCCGGTCGACCAGTACATTGGCGGCATCGAACACGCAATCCTGCACCTTCTGTATTTCCGCTTCTATCACAAGCTGCTGCGCGACGCGGGACTGGTGCATTCGGATGAACCGGCGACGAACCTGTTGTGCCAGGGGATGGTGGTGGCTGAAACCTTTTATCGGGACCAGGGACCGGGGACCGGCGACCGGGAAGAGCGCGAGTGGATCAATCCAGCGGACGTCGATATCCAGCGTGACGAGAAGGGGCGGGTGGTCGGCGCGACCCTGAAGTCCGACGGCGAGGCGGTTGCCATCGGCGCGACCGAGAAGATGTCGAAATCGAAGAACAACGGCGTCGATCCGCAGACCATGATCGACAAGTACGGCGCCGACACGGTGCGGCTGTTCTCGATGTTCGCGTCGCCGCCCGACCAATCGCTGGAATGGAACGAAGCCGGCGTCGAGGGCATGGCGCGCTTCCTTCGGCGATTTTGGCGCGACGTAGTGGCGCACGCGTCGCAGCCGGATCATCCGGAAATCGGTTCGGCATCGTTGAACCCGGCGCAAAAAGCCATGCGCCGCCAGTTGCACGAGACCATTGCCAAGGTCGGCGACGACATCGGCCGTCGGCGCAATTTCAACACCGCGATCGCGGCGCTGATGGAATTGCTGAACGCGGTGTCCAGGTTCGACGACATGGGCGACGCGGGGCGGTCACTGCGGCACGAGGCGCTGGAGGCCATGGTGTTGCTGCTGAACCCGTTCACGCCGCACGCCAGCCATGCGCTGTGGCAGGTGCTTGGCCATGGCGAAACCCTGATCGAGGACGTGCCTTGGCCGAAGGCCGATCCAGCCGCGCTGGTGCGCGACACGGTGACGCTCGCGGTGCAGGTCAACGGCAAGCTGCGCGGCACGCTGGGAGCCGCGCCCGACGCGCCGCGCGACCAGCTCGAAGCCGAGGCGCGCGCGCTGCCGGGCGTGGTCGCGGCGATCGGCGACAAGAGCGTGCGCAAGGTGATCGTGGTGCCGGGCAAGATCGTCAATATCGTCGCGGGTTGAGTTCATCCCGTGATGCGCTTTGGCACTGTTATCCTTTCGCGGACTCGGGACTCGGGACTCGGGACTCGGGACTCGGGACTCGGGGAAGACACATCCCCGTAGTCGTCATTCCGGGGCCGCATCCAGATTCATCGGATGCGGAACCCGGAATCCATGTTCAAAGGCTCTCGATCGCCAAGAGCTGGATTCCGGGTTCGATCGCCGATGGAACCGGCGACCGCCTTGGAATGACGACTTGGGGTGATGTCGCGCTCACCGCCGGAACTCGAAATCCGGGTCCATCGTGCAACCGGAGCTGATTCGATGCGGATCCAAAAGTGGCTGGTCTTGCTGGCATGCCTCGCCACCGCCGCCGCGCTCGCCGGTTGCGGATTCCACCTTCGCCGCAGCGCGGCGCTGCCCGCGTCGATGGTGCAGCGCGTCTATCTGCACGTGAACGGCGGCGGTGAATTCCCCCGCTCGCTGGCGGCCGCGTTGCGGGCCGGCAAGGTCGAAGTCCTGGACGAACCGACGGAGGGCGTCGCGACCCTGTCGGTGCCGGTTGCCGATTTTTCCTCACGACTATTGACGACCAGTAGCTTCGAGCGGGTGGGTGAATACGTCGTGGGCTTCCGGGTCGAGTTCCAGTTGACGGACGGCAGCGGCAATACGGTGGTGCCGGCGCAGACGATCAATCTGTCCCACGAATTCGCGGTCGACCAGACGCAGTTTTCCGCGATCTCGAGCGAGACCGAGGCGATCCAGCGCAGTCTGGTGCGCGAGATGACCGACGCGGTGATGCGGCGGCTCGAGGCCAGGGCGGCGCACCCGGTTCTGCCGGGCGAGCCCGCCTCCGGCGGCAGCGCCGGCTGACACGTGGCGGGCGAACTCGCAGGTTTCCTGCGGACCCTCGAGAAGGGCGATCTGGCGCCGGTCTACCTGTTGGGCGGCGAGGAGCCGCTGCAATTGCAGGAGGCGGGCGACGCGGTGCGTGCCCGCGCACGCGAACTCGGCTTCACTGAACGCGAGGTTCTGGACGTCGAGCCGCACTTCGACTGGGACCGTTTGGCGCGCAGTGGCGCGAGCCTTTCCCTGTTTGCCTCGCGCCGCTTGATCGAGGTGCGGTTGCCCACCGGCAAGCCTGACCGCGATGGCTCGGCTGCGATCATCGAATGGTGCAAGGCACCCGCCCCGGACACCGTGTTGCTGATCAGCGCGATGCAGTGGAGCAAGAAGCACGAGGGGGCCTGGGTCAAGGCGGTGGAGCGTGTCGGGCGATACGTGCGGCTGCGCGCGCCGTACGTCGAGGAGCTGCCGGCCTGGATCGACAACCGCATGCGCGCGCACGGCTTTGTGCCTTCCGACGACGCGGTCGCGCTGCTCGCATCGCGCGCCGAGGGCAACCTGCTCGCGATCGCGCAGGAGATCGACAAGCTCGCGATGTTGCGGGGCCCGGGTGCGGTCAGCGCGGAAGAACTGGAATCGCTTGGCGAAGACAATGCGATCTACGACGTGTTCCGGCTCACCGACGCCGCGTTCGGCGGCGACGCGCCGCGTGCGCTGCGGGTATTCGCCGGGCTACGCGCCGAAGGCGAGGACGTGATCCCGATGCTCGGTTGGCTGCTGACCCAGCTCGACTTGGCGTTGCGGCTCGCCTCGGCGGAGAATTTCGCGGCTGCAGCGCGCGCCGAATACAACTTCTGGCCGGCGCGGCAGCGGCTTTTTGCGGGGGCGTTGAAGCGAGCGGGCCGCGGCGACGCGCATTGGCGGCGCTGCCTTGCCTGGTGCGCGCGGATCGATCGCATGAGCAAGGGCCGCGAGACCGGGGATCCATGGCGGGAGTTCGAACGCCTGCTGGTCGCGATCGCACAGCCGCGCGCCGCGGACGTGTTGCTGGCCGCGTAGACATCAAGACGCAGCCGCTGTCGGTCGATCACGCCGACCAGCCACACCGAATTCGGAACCAAAAGCCATGATCCTCGTCCATCACCTCGACAACTCGCGCTCGCAACGCCTCCTGTGGCTGCTGGAAGAGCTTGGCATGCCTTATGAAATCCGGAAATATCGGCGCGACCCGCAGACGCTGCTCGCGCCGCCGGAATTGCGCGCGGTGCATCCGCTGGGCAAGGCGCCGGTATTGGAGGATGGCGAGCTCGTGCTGGCCGAATCCGGCGCGATCGTCGAATATCTTGGCGATCGCTACGGCGCCGGCACGCTGATTCCCGCGCACGGCACTCCTGAACGCCTGCGTTGCAACTACTGGTTGCACTACGCCGAGGGTTCTGCGATGCCGCCGCTATTGCTGAAACTGGTCTTCCGCCGGGTGGAGCAGGCACCGATGCCGTTTTTCGCGCGTCCTGTTGCCAAGGGCATTGCGGCGAAGGTCCAGGACTCGTTCGTCGACCCGCAGATCCAGCTCCATCTCGATTATCTCGAAGGCGAGTTGGGCAAGGGCACATGGTTTGGCGGCGACGCATTCGGTGTGGCCGACATCCAGATGAGTTTCCCGCTCGAGGTGGCGGTCGCGCGCGCGGGGCTCGACTCGGGCCGGCCGAGGCTGTGGGCGTTTCTCGAACGCATCCACGCGCGCCCCGCATACCGGCGCGCGCTCGAGCGGGGTGGCGACTATGCGTTGGGCTAGCGCGCAACCGCGACGTCATCGCGTGACATCGCCATGAACCGGCCACTCGCAATCTTCGGCGGGACCTTCGATCCCGTGCACATCGGCCACCTGCGCGCGGCGTGGGAAGCCGCCGAGCTGCTCGACGCCGAGGTGCGGCTGGTACCCGCACGGGTTCCGCCGCATCGGCCGCAACCGGTCGCGAGCGCCGAGCAGCGTGCGGCGATGTTGCGGATTGCGCTGGCGGGGCAGGATCGCCTGGCGCTGGATCTGCGGGAGCTCGATCGGGAGGGGCCGTCGTTCACCTTCGACACGCTGACCGGCCTGCGCAAGGAAATCGGTGCTTCGCGGCCGCTGGTATTGCTGATCGGCGC
>JBOHYO010000131.1:0-7175 GCA_050737935.1 Rhodanobacteraceae bacterium | reverse complement strand
CGGCTACGGCGGTTTCGAAGTGTCGCTGCTGCCGCACTATTCCGGTTCGATCGGCCGCGCATGGCTGGAACGGGGCGGCGTGTACGTCGTCGCCAACATCCGCGGCGGCGGCGAATACGGCCCTTCGTGGCACAAGGCCGCGCTCAAGGCCAACCGTCCGAAGGCGTACGAGGATTTCGCCGCGGTTGCGGAAGATCTGATCAAGCGCGGCGTCACGTCGCCGCAGCACCTCGGCGCCGAGGGCGGCAGCAACGGCGGCCTGCTGATGGGCAACATGCTGACCGAGTATCCGCAGCTCTATGGTGCGATCGCCTGCGAAGTGCCGTTGCTCGACATGAAGCGCTACACGCATCTGTCGGCCGGCGCATCGTGGATGGCCGAGTACGGCAATCCCGACGATCCGAAGCAATGGGCCTTCATCAAGACCTTCTCGCCGTACCAGAACGTCAAGCCCGACATGCACTATCCGGACGTGCTGTTCTACACCACGACCAGCGACGACCGCGTCGGCCCCGCGCAGGCGCGCAAGATGGCCGCGAAGATGGAGGCCATGGGCTACAAGAACGTGTGGTTCTACGAGAACACCGAAGGCGGCCACGGCGCGGGCGCCGACAATTCCCAAGCGGCGACGATGCACGCGCTGGCCTACGACTTCCTGTGGGAGAAGCTGAGGTAGGAGCGCCCCCGCGACATTGCACTGCGCCGTGCGCCGTCGCGCGCACAAGAAGGAGCAGGCGCTACGCGCCGTCGCGCTCCTGCAAAATCGCTGTAGGAGCGGGCCATGCCCGCGACATTACATCGCGCCAGGATGGTCGCGCGCATGGCGCGCTCCTACAGAAGCCACTCAAGCGTCGCGATCATTCGTTTCGCTTTGCCTTTGCCTTGCCTCCCGGCGACTCGGCGTCGCGCGTAAAATGCCCGCTTTCGCAAGGACACTCCCATGGGCCTGGACCTCGTCCCCGCCGGCCGCGACGTGCCGGACGACGTCAATGTCGTCATAGAAATCCCCAAGGACGCCGAACCCATCAAGTATGAGGTGGACAAGGCCTCCGGCGCGATCTTCGTCGACCGCGTGCTGACCACTCCGATGCGCTATCCGTGCAACTACGGCTACATCCCGAACACCCTGTCGGGCGACGGCGACCCGGCCGACGCGCTGGTGCTGCTGCCGATGCCGCTGACACCCGGTTCGGTGATCCGCTGCCGACCCGTAGGCCTGCTCAACATGGACGACGAAGCCGGGGTCGACACCAAACTCGTGGTCGCGCCCGGCGAGAAAGTGTTCGCCGGCTACGCCCACATCCGCGACATCGACGACGTGCCGCCGCACTGGCGAGAGCGCATCGCCTATTTCTTCGAGCATTACAAGGACCTCGAGGCCGGCAAGTGGGTGAAGATTTCCGGCTGGGGCGATGCTGAGGCCGCGCGCGAAGAAATCCGTGGGGTGATCGAGCGGTATCGGCAAGCACCGGAAAAGCCGAACTTTTGAGGACTTGGCAGAACCGTTTGTCCGCCACGTCCGTCGCGCGCCGTACTGCAGGAGCGCGCCGTGCGCGCGACAGGGTTTGCGATGAAACGGAACTTCGGTTCGCGGGCATGGCCCGCTCCTACAGGGGACTTGGCAGAACCGTTTGTCCGCCACGTCCGTCGCGCGCGCCACGCTGCAGGAGCGGCCCCTGCCCGAGCCGCTGTGCTAGCGTAGTCAAATGAGCGTTTCCCGTCGCACCCGCATCGTTGCCACCCTGGGTCCCGCCACCGACGCACCCGGCCTGCTGGAGCGAACGCTCGGGCAGGGCGTCGACGTGATCCGCCTCAACCTGTCCCACGGCAAGCCCGAAGACCACCTGCGGCGCGCCAGCGAGGCGCACGCAGCCGCGGCCCGGCTGGGCCGCGAAATCGGCGTGCTGGCCGACCTGCAGGGCCCCAAGATCCGGATCGAGCGCTTCGCGTCGGGCCCGGTGTATCTCACGCCCGGCGCGGACTTTACGCTCGACTGCCGGCCCGACCCGCCGGCGGGCGATGAAACGCGCGTCGGCGTCAGTTATCGGGAACTTCCGGGCGACGTCCACGCGGGCGACCACCTGTTGCTGGACGACGGGCTGGTCGAACTCGAAGTGCTGAACGTGGAAGGTTCCGAAATCCACTGCAAGGTCGTGATCGGCGGCAAGCTGTCCGATCGCAAGGGCTTGAACCGCAGGGGCGGCGGCCTTTCGCTCGACGCGCTGTCGGACAAGGATCGCGCCGACATCAAGCTGGCGGCGGAACTGAAGGCCGACTTCCTGGCGGTCTCGTTCGTGCGCTCGGCGGCGGACGTCGAGGAAGCGCGCAGGCTGCTGCGCGAGGCGGGTGGCGACGCGTGGCTGGTCGCCAAGATCGAACGCGCCGAAGCGATCGAAGCACTGGGAGAAATCATCGATGCGTCCGACGCCGTGATGGTCGCGCGCGGTGACCTGGGCGTCGAAATCGGCGATGCCGAACTTCCCGGCCTGCAGAAGAAGATCATCCGCGAGTCGCTCGCCCGCAACCGCGTGGTGATCACAGCGACGCAAATGCTGCAATCGATGGTCGAATCACCGATCCCGACCCGTGCCGAGGTGCTGGATGTCGCCAACGCAGTGATCGACGGAACCGACGCCGTGATGCTTTCGCAGGAGTCCGCCGCGGGCAAGCACCCCGAGGCCGCGGTCGCCGCGATGAGCCGGATCTGCCTCGGTGCCGAACGCCAGTTCGAGCCGGCCGAGAACATCTCGGCCCTGACCCACCGCCTCGACCGCACCGACCAGGCCATTGCGATGGCGGCGATGTTCATCGCCACCCAGTTGCAGGCACGCGCGATCGTGGCGCTCACCGAATCGGGCACGACCGCGCAATGGCTGTCGCGCTATCGCACCTCGGTGCCGATCTACGCGCTGACGCCGAGCGCCGAGGCGCGTCGGCGCATGCTGCTGCTGCGCGACGTCAAGTCGATGGCGTTCGCCGGACACGGCGCCTATCCGGCGTTGGTGGTGCGCGAAGCCGTGCGCCAGCTGTTCGAAAGCGGCGACCTGGCCGTCGGCGACCGGGTGGTGCTGACCCACGGCGACCACACCGGCCAGGGCGGGGGAACCAACACCATGAAGCTGCTCAGCGTCGGCGAAGACGGGATCGCGGAGAGCTTGCGGGATTTGTGATGGAACCCGGGACTCGGGACCCGGAACCCGGACCCGGGAAAAGCTCAACGCCCCAGATCGTCATTCCGGGGCAATCGACGCTTCACCGTCGATCGAACCTGGAATCCAAATCGAGCAGTCATTCGCGGTGTTCCACTCATGAGCAGATCCATCCTTGCCGCCGCCCTGCTGGCTACCAGCGCCACCTGCTTTGCCGCAGTCGGCCCCAACATTCGCGTGGTGCAGCCCGATCACATCAACGACTACTGGGTAATGACCAACACCTCGTTGAACGTGGACGTTCCCAACAGCGGCGTGAACCTGGAAAAGGCCACGTGTTCCGCGGTCACCTACATGATCGGCTCGGACGGCGTGACCCGCGACATCGTGGTGCAAAAGACCATTCCCGCGGGCGACCTGGACACGGTTGCGAAGAGCGCGGTAAAGGACATGCACTATGTGCCGGGCGCGAACAACGCCGAGCGCCAACCGGTGTTCACCTACATCATCATTCCCTTCAATCTGCCGACTGATCCGGCCATGCGCAAGCAGATCACCGATGCGTGCGTATTGAACGATTTCCCCGAAGCGTATAGATGAACCCACGCTCCCTTCGGGAGAGGCGACCGCGGGCCAAGCGCGTAGCGCTACGCGCAGCGCCGATGTGGGTACGGGCCACGCGCTGGCAGCATCGCGCAACCTTGGAACCAAGCGCGGATCCGGACCCTCATCCGCCCTTCGGGCACCTTCTCCCAAAGGGAGAAGGAAAAACAAAAGCCTCCGCATTCGCCTATACTTGAGAGTCCCCCGGACAGCTGCGGAAGATCGTCATGAGCATCGATCAAATGGAAACCGTCGCGCAGGCGATGGTCGCGCCAGGCAAGGGTATCATCGCGATCGACGAGTCCACCGGCACCATCAGGAAGCGCTTCGATGCCGTGGGGATTCCCGACAGCGAGGAGCACCGCCGCGCCTACCGCGAAATGCTGCTGACGGCGCCGGGCCTCGCCGAGCACATCTCCGGGGCGATCCTGTACGACGAAACGATCCGCCAGTCCACGCGTGACGGCGTGCCGTTCACCAAGGTCATGAAGGACGCCGGCATCATCCCCGGCATCAAGGTCGATCTCGGCGCAAAACCGCTGGCCGGATTCCCGGGCGAGCTGGTCACCGAAGGTCTCGACGGCCTGCGCGCGCGGCTCAACGAATACGTCGAATTGGGCGCAGAATTTGCCAAGTGGCGCGCGGTCATCACGATCGGTGACGACATGCCTTCCAGCACCTGCATCGACGCCAACACCCACGCATTGGCGCGCTACGCAGCGCTGTGCCAGGAAGCGGGCCTGGTGCCGATGGTCGAGCCCGAGGTGCTGATGGACGGCGGCCACGACATCGAGACCTGCTACGAAGTCACCGAAGCCACGCTGCGCTCGCTGTTCGGGGCACTCTACGAACACAATGTCATGCTTGAAGGCACGATCCTGAAGGCCAGCATGGTGGTGTCCGGCAAGGACTGTCCCGAGCAGGCCGACGCCGAGGAAGTGGCCGAATCGACCATCCTGTGCCTGAAATCCTCGGTGCCCGCGGTACTGCCTGGCATCGTGTTCCTGTCGGGCGGGCAGAGCGACGCGGACGCCACCGCGCACCTCAACGCGATGAACCGGCTCGGCCCGCATCCGTGGCCGCTGTCGTTCTCCTATGGCCGCGCGATGCAGCAAGCCGCATTGCACCTGTGGGCCAAGGATACGCAGGGCAATTTCGTAGCCGCCCAGAAGATCGTGGTCGAACGCGCACGCGACAATGGCCTCGCTGCGTTGGGACAGTGGAAGAAGGCGGCCTGACGGAAGGATCCCGCCACGGTCTCCTTCCCCTTCAAAGGGAAGGCCGGGATGGTCTCGGTTTAACCCATCCCCACCCAACCCTCCCCTTGAAGGGGAGGGCTTTTAGCAGCGGCATCGATCGGGTCAGTTGCCGGCGTTCTCCGCCGTCGGCTCGACTGGATACGCGGGCGCCGCATCCAGCGCTGACGCGCAGACTTCCGCCAACTCGAGCAACCGCAGGTCCGAACCCGGCCGGCCGACGAACTGCATGCCGATCGGCATCCCGTCCGGCAATGTGCCCATCGGGATGCTGACGGCGGGACAGGCGGAGAGGCTGGCGAACGCGGTGAGATCCGCCTGCGAGGCCGGCACCGGCGCATCGATCGGGAACGCGCCTTGCGGCGTGGTCGGCAACACCAGCACGTCGACGCGCGAGAACACGCGACGCGCCTTCAGCACCGCGAAGTCGAGCATGCGGTCGGCGAGTACGTAGTCCGCCGCCGACTTGCCGGCGGCGAAATCGAGCATCTTCCGGAATTCGGCTGACACCGGACGGGCGGTATCGGCGAGGTCGGCGGCGAAAGTGTTGCGCATCTCGGCTTCCATCAACAGCAGGCCGGCGCGGCGCATCTTCGAATACGGCCAGTCGGAAAAATCCAGCATCTGGCGATCGCCGAGTTGGTGCTCGAGCTTGGCCAACGCCGCATCGAAGACCTGGCGCACTTCAGGCTCCACCCCGGCCTCGCCCAGGTCCGGCAATACGCCGCAACGCAACTGCGTCGGATTCCAGTCCGGCGGCTGCAACGCAACCCGCCGGCGCCGCGAACGCGGATCGTCGGCGTCATAGCCGGCCAGCACCTGCAACATCACCACCAGATCGCCCACGCTGCGGCCGAGGATCCCGACCGCATCCAGCCGCCGACCGGCGGCCACGAGTCCCCGCGCGGAAATCTCGCCATGCGTGGGTTTCAATGCGAACACCCCGCAGTAGCTCGCCGGGATCCGCACCGAACCCAGTGTGTCGGAACCGAGCGCCACCGGCGCCAGCCCCGCCGCGACCGCGGCGGCCGATCCACCCGAGGACCCCCCCGCCACGCAGGCCGGGTTGAAGGGATTGCGGGTGGTGCCGAAGTGCGGGTTGCATGTTGCCGCGCCCAGCGCGCCTTCGTCGAGATTGGTCTTGCCCAGGATGATCGCGCCGGCTGCGCGCAAGCGCGCAATCGCGTGGGCGTCGTGGCGCGCGCTGTCGGATCCGCGCGACGGCAAGCCCGCGCGAGTGGGATAGCCGGCGACATCGAAATTGTCCTTGACGGCGACCGGGATGCCGTCGAGGCGCCCGATCGGTCCCTCGCGGCGGCGGCGCTGGGCGCTCGCGGCCTGGTCGCGCACGATGTCCGGGCGCACATCCACGAACGCGTGGAGTTGCGGATCGAGGCGCTCGATCGCGCCGAGATACGCCTCGGCCAGCGCGTCCGCCGTGGTGCGCCCCGAGGCCAGCCAGTGCAGGCACTGGCACACGCCTCCGCCGCGCAGCGCCGCGGCTTCGAGAAACTTCTCTTCGGCTACGCCCATCCGCAAATCCCTGATCGTGGCTTCCGGAAAGCCGAATTATGCGGGAGCGGCGCCGGGTTTGCCGACCCGCCGGCAAGCGGTGACAATGGACGGTCGAACGCTGGCGCAACGGGAGCGGTCATGAGCGAACGCGAAACGATGGAATACGACGTGGTCGTGGTCGGCGCGGGGCCCGCGGGATTGGCGTTCGCGATCCGTTTGAAGCAACTGCAACCGGACACCCGGGTTTGCGTGATCGAGAAGGCCTCGACGGTCGGCGCGCACATCCTCTCGGGCGCGGTGATCGAACCTGCGCCGCTGGACGCGCTGTTGCCGGACTGGCGCGATCATCCACCGCCGATCTGCGTGCCGGCCACGCACGACGAGTTCCTGCTGTTGCGCGACGCGAAGCGTGCGATGAAGCTCCCGACACCGCCGCAGATGAACAACCACGGCAACTTCATCGTGAGCCTGGGCTCGCTGTGCGCGTGGCTGGCGCCGCAGGCCGAAGCACTCGGCGTGGATGTGTTTCCCGGTTTCGCGGCAAGCGACGCGGTGTTCGACGATGCAGGCGCCGTCAAGGGCGTGCGGATCGGCGACATGGGCGTCGCCCGGGATGGCTCGCACAAGTCCGGTTATACGCAAGGTATCGACA
>JBOHYO010000130.1:0-8456 GCA_050737935.1 Rhodanobacteraceae bacterium | reverse complement strand
ACCGCGCCGAATTGCGCGTCGAGGTCGTGAACCGTCCGGGCGTGCTGGCGACGGTTTCGGCCGCGATCGCGGAGGCCAACTCCAACATCGACGACGTCAAGTACATCGAGCGCACCATCCGGGCGGCGACCCTGATCTTCGCGATCGAGGTGAAGAACCGCAAGCACCTGGCCGACGTGATGCGGAGGATCCGCAACACCAAGGTGGTCAATGGGGTGTACCGGTATCCGGTTTGAGGGTTTTGGGCTTGCCACTTGTCCTGGAAAATCTGTTCGCGTACCTGTCGGATACCTTGTTTCCACAGCGCAAGGCGATGGCGGAGCTTCGCGGGCGGTGGGGGAATCCCGGCGACAAGGACGGATGGCGCGCCAGCGATTACTTCGATCTCGTTCGCGGACCGGTTTCATGCATCGATGACAAGACCTGGGCCGATCTCGAATATCCGGCGTTCTTTGCCTCCATGGACTCGACCGTCACGCCGATCGGGAGCCAGGTGCTGTACCGCCGGATGCGCGAATACGGTGGAGACGGGAGGGCTCTCGCAACGAACTACGCGGTCTGTGCGGAACTGCGTTCGAGCGTGGCGTTGCGGGAATCGCTCCAGTGCAAGCTGCTGCCGCTCAGGGATGAGTCCAATACCCGCATCGTCGATTTCATCTTCGGGAAATTGCCGCCGGCACCTCGCCACCAGGGCCTGCTGTGGTTGTGGAGCTTGTCCTCGGTTGCGGTGCTGGTCGGCCTGATCGTGTTGGCGTGGCCGGTGTGGGTTTGGATCGCCATGTTGTTCGTGAACGCGTTCCTGATCTTTCGCTCGTGTGCCGATGCGCTGCGCGATGCGGAGACGCTGACGCATTGCCTGCAACTGGTGAAGGTGGCGGATGACCTTGCGTCACTTCACGACACCCATCGTTCGCTTCCGCAGTTGGCGAGGCTGCAGGAGCAAGCGCCGAATCGCCGGGCGGTGCGCAAGGCGCTGCGGTGGCTGGCGCGTTTGAGGCGCCCGGGAAGCGCATTCGTGTCCGTCTGGTTGAACTTTGCCTTCCTGGTGGAGCTGCTGGCGCACGGGCATGCCATGCGAAGCTTCGCCGTCCTCAGGCACAAGCTGGCCGCATCGTTCGAACTGGTCGGTGAAATCGACGCGATGATCGCGATCGCTTCGTGGCTGGCGTATCGTCCCGGCCATTGCCAGCCGATATTGAGCGACTGCGCCGTGCTGGATATCGAGGACGGCTGCCATCCATTGCTCGACGCTGGCGTCGGCAATTCCATCCGGCTGGATCGACGCTCGGCGCTGGTCACCGGGTCGAACATGGCGGGCAAGACCACCTTCATCAAGATGGTCGGGGTCAACGTGTTGCTCGGGCAGACGCTCGGTTTCTGCCTGGCTTCTAGCGCCACCATCCCGCGCTCGTCGGTCATGGCTTCGATCCAGGCCGGGCATTCGGTGGCATCCGGGAAGAGCCATTATTTCTCCGAGGTCGAGACGATCCAATCTTTCCTCGCCCGGCAGGTGTGCGGCGGCTGCACGATCTTCGTGATCGACGAGCTGTTCAGCGGCACCAATACCATCGAACGCGTCGCGGTCGCGCGCGCGGTGCTGGAATCGCTCAGCGAACATTCGATCGTGCTGGCGACCACCCACGACGTCGAATTGCAGGCGCTGCTGGAGGACCGCTACGAGCTGTTTCACTTCCAGGAAAGCCCCGAGGTGGACGGGTTTTTCGATTACCGGCTGCGAGCCGGGCCGGCCACCGAGCGCAATGCCATCCGACTGCTTGGCGAGCTGGGCTTTCCCGACGGCATCGTCGCGAGCGCGATGGTCTATGCCGAACGGGAATTGCGCGCGGGAGGGCCGGACGCCGTCAGGCGCGGTCAGGACGCGCGGGCGCAGCCGGTTCGCTCCGCATGAGGACCTCTGCAGGGGCCCGGTGCGCGATGGGTTTGGCCGCGATCGCGGAGGCCAACTTCAACATCGACGACGTCAAGTACATCGAACGCGGAATCCAGGCCGCCACCCTGATCTTCGCGATCGAGGTGAAGAATCGCAGGCACTTGGCCGACGTGATGTGGCGTGTGGGGATACGGAGGTTGGGAGTAAGATTTACCGACACCCGATTCAGCTGATCCGGGGGGATTAGAATCCTCGCGATACCAACTGCAGGAGGGCGAACATGTCTCTAGTCCAGCGTTCTCTCGCCGTTTACGCCGGTGCGTTGACCGTCGTTTTCGTACTCGTGGCGTTGTATGGCTTTTCCACGAGCAATCGACACTTCGACGAGATCACCGTCCACCGCATCAACGTCGTTGAACCCGACGGATCGTTGCGGATGGTCATTTCCGATCATGCCGAACTCCCGGGCGTCATTGTGCACGGCACGCAAAAATACCCCGCGACACGGCCGCAGGCGGGCATGCTTTTTTATAACGATGAAGGTTCCGAAGTCGGCGGTTTGGTTTTCGCCGGTCACAAGAACGCGAAAGGCGAAATCGTCGATTCAGGAGGGAGTCTGTCCTTCGACAAATACGGAGCCGGGCAAGTCGTGCAGCTTGCGGGTGTTGATGACAACACCAACAAGTTTTCCGGGCTCAGTGTTTCCGGGTATGCGGGAGGGCGACGTTCCCAACGCATCTGGGTCGGGCGTGACGGCAAGGGCGACGCGACGGTGGCGCTGATGGACGCCAAGGGGCGCAAGCGGATTCTGCTTGACGTGGCAGCCGATGGTACGTCCAGGATGTCGTTCCTCGATGCCAACGGAAAAGTCATCGACCGGTTCCCCGCGACGAACAAGCCGACACAAGATCACTGACCAAGGAGTTGATGATGTCCCGTAATCCGATCCATTCCGACGCCGCGCCCAAGGCCATCGGCCCGTATTCGCAAGCCGTGCGTTCGGGCAACACCCTGTACCTGTCCGGCCAGACGCCGCTCGACCCGGCCACGGGTGAAATGGTCGGCGGCGGGATCGACGCGCAGGCCGAGCGCGTGTTCGAGAACCTGAAGGCCGTGCTGGCCGCCGCCGATGCGAAATTCGAGGATGTGGTTCGCGTCGCCATCTACATGACCGACCTCGGCAATTTCGCCGCGGTCAACGAGGTCATGAAGCGTTACTTCAACCAGCCGTATCCCGCGCGCTCGACCATCGGCGTGGCAGCGCTGCCGCGCGGCGCGCAGGTGGAGATCGACCTGATCGCGGTTACCGGAGCCTCCGCGTAGCCGTATTCGCCCGCTAATCTTGCGCGGGTGACATCGCCCGCTGACACGCGCATCGAACATTCGCCCGATCCCGGCCTCGCACCGGCGACGTTGCTTCCCGGCGTCGGCCCGGCGCTGGCGGAAACCTTGCGCAAGCTGGGGATCGAGCGGGTGCAGGACCTGTGGTTCCACCTGCCGTTGCGCTACGAGGATCGGACCCGCATCACCGCGATCCGGGAGTTGGTGGCCGGTGAATCCGCGCAGGTCGAAGGCGTGGTAGAAGCGGTCGAAACGGGTTTCCGCTACCGGCCGCAGTTGCGCGTTGCGATCGGCGATGCCTCGCGCGACACGCTGGTCCTGCGATTCTTCCATTTTCGTCGCCAGCAGGCGCAGCAGTTCTCGCCGGGCACGCGGCTGCGCTGCTATGGCGCGATCCGCCACGGCCAGCACGGACTCGAGATGGTGCATCCGCAGTTCCGGATCCTGCACAGCGATACTGGGGTCGAAGCGACCCTGACCCCCGTCTACCCGGTGACCGAGGGACTGGGCCAGCAGCGCCTGCGCGGCGTGATCGACAAGGCCTTGGCGCGCCTGCCCGGGGAGCCAGTGCTCGAGCTGGTCCCTGCGAGCTTGCTCGCGTCGCTCGGGATGATGCCCCTGCGCGACGCACTCCTGGGCGTACACCGTCCGCCGCCGGATGCGGACGTGGCAGCGTTGCTGGCCGGGCAGCATCCCGCGCAGCGACGGCTCGCCTTCGAGGAATTGCTGGCCCATCACCTCAGCCTGAAGCAACGGCGCGCCCGCGTGCGGAGGCAGCGCGCGCCGGCGCTGGCCGCTGATCCGGCGCTGCAGGCACGCTTCCTTGAAGCGTTGCCATTCACCCTGACGCACGCGCAGCAACGCGTCGCCGGCGAAGTGGGGCGCGACCTTGGCAAGCGCGTGCCGATGCTGAGGCTGGTGCAGGGCGACGTCGGGTCGGGCAAGACGGTGGTCGCGGCGCTGTCCGCATTGCACGCGATCGCGAACGGGCGGCAGACGGCGGTGATGGCACCGACGGAACTGCTCGCCGAACAACACCTGCGCAGCTTCCGCGAGTGGTTCGAGCCGCTCGGAATCGAAGTGGTTTGGCTGGCGGGCAAGGTGACCGGTCGCGCCCGCGCGACAGCGTTGGCGCGAATCGCCGCCGGCGCACCAGTGGCGGTGGGGACCCACGCGTTGATGCAGGAGGGCGTCGAATTTCCCGGCCTGGCGCTCGCGATCGTGGACGAGCAGCATCGTTTCGGGGTGCAGCAGCGGATGGCCCTGCGCGACAAGGGCGCGACGTCCGGGGAGGTGCCGCATCAATTGGTGCTGACTGCCACGCCGATCCCGCGCACGCTGGCGATGAGCGCCTACGCCGACCTCGACGTCTCCGCGCTGGACGAGTTGCCGCCGGGGCGCACGCCGGTGCGGACGGTGGCGATCGCCAATACCCGCCGCGAGGACGTCATCGAGCGAATTCGTGCTTCGTGCGCGGCAGGGCGACAGGTCTATTGGGTATGCACCCTTATCGAAGAAGGGCTTCGCGAAGAATCCCCACAGGAACGTGCGGGCTCTGGCGGGAGGACCCGCCAGAATATGTTGTTGCAGGCCCAGGCAGCCGAGGTCGCGTACGCGCAACTGTCGGCAGCGCTGCCGCAGGTCGGTGTCGGGCTGGTACACGGACGCCTGAAGCCCAGGGAAAAGCAGGCGGCGATGGATTCCTTCAAGAACGGCCGGACTGGCGTGCTGGTCGCGACCACCGTCGTCGAGGTCGGGGTGGATGTTCCCAACGCCAGTCTGATGGTGATCGAGAACGCCGAGCGGCTGGGCCTCGCCCAATTGCATCAGTTGCGCGGCCGGGTGGGGCGCGGCAACGTCGCGTCGACGTGTGTGCTGCTGTACCAGCCGCCGCTTTCTGCGTTGGCGCGACAGCGGCTGGAAACCCTGCGCGAAACCAGCGACGGTTTCGTGATCGCGGAAACCGACCTGCGGCTGCGCGGACCCGGTGAACTGCTCGGAACCCGCCAAACCGGGGACATGGACTTCCGGATCGCCGACATCGTGCGCGATGCCGCGCTGATGCCCGATGTCCAGCGGGTCGGTGCGGTGATGTTGCGCTCGCACCCGGCGCTTGCGCGGCGCCTGGCGGATCGCTGGATCGGCAGCGCGGCGCGTTTCGCCGGCGCCTGACGCCGGGCTTGCCGGGCGGATTGCCGGCACGTTACAATTCCGCCCTTGCCTCGAGCCTGCGACTGCAGACGGACACCCCATGAAAGCCGACATCCACCCGAACTACCATCCGGTGGTCTTCCAGGACGCCGCGTCCGATTTCGCCTTCCTGACGCATTCGACGATGACGAGCAGGGAGACGATCCAGTGGGAGGATGGCCAACAGTATCCGCTGGTCAAGATCGACATCTCCTCGGCTTCGCACCCGTTCTACACCGGCAAGCAGAAGGTGATGGACACCGGCGGGCGCATCGACAAGTTCAAGCGGCGCTATACCTCCGGAAAGTGACGGCAGGATGCCGTCATCCCGGACAGCACATGGGTGTGCGTTGATCCGGGATCCAGGGTAGATGGTCGCTGGCCCGCGCGGACTTCCGCCGCCGGGTGCGCACGCAACGTGAATGTTCCCGACGCCTTCCGCGCCACCGCGCGGAGGGCGTTTTTGCATGCGGCCGGTTCCGCGAAGTTGCGACGCCAGTCCCGTGCCGCACCTGCGTGCGAGCGCGTGCCGTGCGATAATTGCAAGGTTCCATACCGTGATCGCGGCAGCGTCGCGACGCACCGAAGGAGTCCCCAGTGTCCAACCAGAATGTCACCCTGACCGCCGCCGATCATTCCGTGTCCCTGCCACTGGTGGAGGGCAGCCAGGGTCCGAGCTGCGTCGACATTTCCTCCCTGTACCGCGAGACGGGTCACTTCACCTTCGACCCGGGGTTCGCCGCGACGGCCTCCTGCAAGAGCGCGATCACCTTCATCGATGGCGAAAAGGGTGTGCTGTTGTACCGCGGCTACCCGATCGAACAGCTCGCCGAGCGATCCAGTTTCCTGGAGGTCGCGTACCTGCTCCTGGAGGGGGAACTGCCGAACCCCGCGGAGATGACCAAGTTCGAGCATGCGGTCACGCATCACACGATGATGCACGAGTCGCTGAAGAACTTCCTGCACGGGTTCCACTACGACGCCCACCCGATGGCGATGTTGTGCGCCGCAATCGCTTCGCTGTCGGCGTTCTACCACGACACCCTCGACATCCAGGATCCGGGCCAGCGCCGGCTGGCGGCGGTTCGCCTGCTGGCCAAGATGCCGACGATTGCCGCGGCCTCCTACCGCTATTCGATCGGCTGGCCGGTTCGCTATCCGCGCAACAGTCTGAAGTACGTCGACCGCTTCCTGCACATGATGTTCGAAGTGCCGAGCGAGCCGCTCGAGCTGAATCCGGTGGTGGCCGAAGCGCTGGACCTTTTGTTCATCCTGCACGCAGACCACGAGCAGAACGCCTCGACCTCGACGGTCCGGCTGGTGGGTTCGACCGGTGCCAATCCGTACGCTTCGGTTGCGGCGGGGATCGCCGCGCTGTGGGGTCCGGCGCACGGCGGCGCCAATGAGGCCGTGCTGAAGATGCTCACCGAAATCGGCGATGCAAAAAACGTCGGCAAGGCGGTCGACCGCGCCAAGGACAAGGAGTCGGGTTTCCGCCTGATGGGTTTCGGCCACCGCGTCTACAAGAACTTCGATCCGCGCGCCAAGATCATCCGCACGAAGTGCTACGAAGTGCTCGACAAGCTCGGCGTCCACGATCCGCTGCTCGACGTTGCGATGAAGTTGGAGGAAGCGGCACTCAAGGATGATTACTTCGTCGAGCACAAGCTGTACCCGAACGTGGATTTCTATTCGGGCATCATCTACAAGGCGCTGCGGATTCCGACCGAGATGTTCACCGTGATGTTCGCGATCGCGCGTACCGCCGGCTGGATCGCGCACTGGATCGAGCAGCATGAAATGCCCGGTGGCCGGATCGGCCGGCCGCGGCAGGTGTACGTCGGCGCGACGCCGCGCGATTATGTTGCGGCGGACAAGCGCTCGTGAACCCCTGAGAAGTCGCTCGCGTCGCGAGCTGTGAAGTCGCGCCTCCGGCGCTGCAAAGAGTGAGGAAGCATCGCGCGTCCGCCTTCCTCTTTACCCTTGGCAGGGCGCGCAGCGCCCGACTTTACCCTTTCGCTTGTTCGCCGGCCCCCGCTTCGCCACCTTCTGCCAGCAATTGCTCGATTGCAGCCAGCGAAGCTCGTTGCAGCGGGCGCTCGTCGATGCGATCGAGCGGTGCTTGCCGCAACGCATCGCGTGGGAAGATCGTGACGTCGACCGGCACGCCGTCGGCCTCGAACAGCAATACAGGGAATTCGCCGCTGCGGGTTCGGTCGAGGCGCACGGTGCGGGCGCGGGTCTCGAACGCGATGCCGTGATCGTGCAGGAATCTGGCCACCGCCTCCGGTGTGTCTTCGAACACGTGCAGGCTCACCGGCGAATGGACGTCCGCGGTTCCCTCCAGCACCGGCCCCACCAGGCGGGGTTCGAACCGCGCCAGGAACTGCATGGCATCGCGGGCGGTTTCCAACCGGAACTGCTGCGCGCGCGGTTGCTCGTCGCCGCGAAACAGGCGCTGGTGCTCGCGCAACGCATCCTCGATCTCGCGGTTGCGCGGCAGGAAACCCTCGTCGTGGACGCCAATCCGCTCCGCGGCCTTGCGCTTGGCCATCCGGTAATCCCGGATGCCCTGCTCGCTGATCAGACGCGCGGCCTCCAGCGCGATGCGGCGGCGCAACTGATGGGCACGGCCCTCCGCATGGATGCGGTGGAACTCGGCGGTCTTGTGCATCGTGGGCGCCCCTGGTGCCGCGTCGGATCCAGTGTCGCAAAAAGCGGGGGAGAAAAGCAAAGGCAGGGAGCAGGGACCGGCGCTGGAGTGCTTCATGCGAAGCAGATGTTGTGAAAAGTCAGGCCAGGGAAGGCCGTTCTGGTCTGGATGCGCTCGAGAGGAGCGGGCTGGCCATTCCATCCAGCGAAGCAGCGATCACGGACGATCGCACAGCTTCGTGAAAAGTCAGGCCATGGATGGCCGTTCTGGTCTCCATGGTCTCAAGCCACCGCCTTGATCGGCCGTTTGAACGAAGCAGCGATCAGGGAAGATCGTTAAAAAATGTCATACGCGGGAGCCTTGTTCTGCTGCGCCTTGGCC
>JBOHYO010000129.1:0-3527 GCA_050737935.1 Rhodanobacteraceae bacterium | reverse complement strand
TCGCCTTCGACCTGCCCAGGGGCCGGCGCAATCGCGACGTCATGGCCGCGCTCCGTGTGGATCTCGAGCACGCATTGCGCGAGAAGCCGGCCAGCGATCACTTCTTCCTCGCCGGCGACGCCAATGGCAAATCCGTCGGCTTCCTGCACCTGCAGGTCCAGCGCGATTTCTTTTCGAGCGAACGCACCTGCCATGTTTCGGATATTGCCGTGGCTGCCGGACACGAGGGTCGGGGCATCGGTCGCATGCTGCTCGAGTACGCGCAACGCTGGGCGAAGCAACACCGTTGCAAACTCCTGACGCTCTCGGTATTCCCCGGCAACGCGCGCGCCCGGGCGCTGTATGAAAGCGCCGGTTTCGTGCCCGACCTGCTGCGCATGCTGAAACCGGTCCGATAGCCCGGATCATGCGGCGAACCGCGGGATTCGCGGCGCGGCCCGTACCGCACACCCATTCGACTGGTGCGGCCGTGCATCACCCGGGAGCCGGAATATCCAACTGCGTTCGGCGCGTGTGCGGCGACGTCCCGGATTTGTGCTAGGCTCCAGCCTCCAGCCCGGGCTGGGCCGCCTGTTCTCGGCCCGCCCAGCCCGGACGAAGGTTTTCCGGTTTCGTGTTCGGCAGGGCGTTGCATGGCCGAGTCGTCGTCCACTACCGGCTGCACCTACCGTGCCTTCCTCAGTTACAGTCACGCCGACAGCGCGTGGGCGGACTGGCTGCACAGGGAACTGGAGACTTGGCGCGTACCGTCTCGCCTGATCGGCACGCAAGCCGCTTGCGGAGTGATCCCGCGCCGCCTCGCGCCGATTTTCCGCGACCGCGATGAACTCGCCAGCGCCACGGATCTCACCCGTACGGTCAACGGGGCGTTGGCCAAGTCCGAGTCCCTGATCGTCATCTGCTCGCCGGACTCGGCCCGATCCCGCTGGGTCAACGAGGAAGTCCTGGCGTTCAAGCGGCTGGGCCGTGAAGACCGCATCTTGTGCCTGATCGTCGGTGGCGAGCCGTTCGCCAGCGACAAGCCAGGCCATGACGCGGAAGAGTGCTTCTGCCCGGCATTGCGCTTCACGCTCGATGACAGCGGCAAGCCCACCGGGGAGCGCACCGAACCAGTCGCCGCTGACGCACGCCCCGGCGCGGACAGCAGGGCAACGGCGAAACTGAGGTTGATTGCGGGGATGCTGGGGGTTGGCTTCGACACCCTGATACAGCGCGAAGCACATCGCCGCCACCGCCGGATGCTGGTCATCACCGTCGCATCGATCCTTGGCATGGCGATTGCCGCCGTCCTGTCGGTAACCGCTTATGTCGCCCGCAACGAGGCCCGGCAACGCCAGGCACAAACCGAGGAAGCGCTGAACTTCATGCTCGGCGACCTGCACGACAAGCTCGAGGGCATGGGCCGGCTGGACCTGATGGCTTCCGTGACCGACAAAGCCATGGCGCTGTTCGCAGCCAGCAAGCCCGGCTCGTTGACCGACCACGAACTCACCCAACAGTCGCGTGCACTGGTACAGATCGGTGAGATTCGAATGGGCGAGGCGCGTTACGGCCCGGCCATGGACGCGTTCGAACAAGCCGAACGACGCAGCTCCGAATTGACCGCGCGGCACCCCGACAACGGCCGTTTCCTGTACGACCGCGCCCAGGCCGAATACTGGATCGGCTTCGTCTATTGGCAGCAACGCAAGCTCGAGACGGCCAACACATGGTTGACCCGTTACCGTGATTCCACCTTGGCACTCCTCAAGATCGACCCGCACAACAACCGCTGGCGACTTGAAACCACCTACGGCGAACACAACCTGGCCGTGCTGGCACTGCTTCGCGGCGACCTGGATGCTGCGCAAAGGAGTTTCCGCGCCGAGCTGGCGACTCAACAGGATTTGCTGCGCGAGCAGCCTAATGATCCACAATTGGCTGCGGACGTTGCCGACACCATCTCGTGGCTTGGCAAAGTAGCCGAAAACCGCGGCGATCTGACTGGCGCCCAGCGTCTGTTCAGCGAACAGGCTCGTCAAATTGCGGATCTGCGTGGCCGGCACCCGGAGGATTTTCGCTGGTTGTCGGCGTGGGCATCCGCACAGGAACAGCTGGCGGCGTCATTGAACACCACCGCCCAGCACGACGAAAGTTTACGCGCCCTTGCCCAAGCCATCGACGCCAACCGGACCTTGACGACACATGACCCGGACAATATTCCGTGGCAAATCGCCATGGCCAGCGCGCAGGTCCGAAACGCCTCATACGTCTTTGCCGCGAATCATTCCGAGCAAGCTGCAAGACTGTTGTCCGAACCGATGGGGCGCCTCCAAAACCTCGGACCATCGACACCAGCGCATAACAGGCAGGCGGTCCACGTGCTGAGCAGCGGGTGGTTGTTGCGCGCCCGCATTGCGTGGCGCCATGGCAATCTCCAGGCGGCCAGTGACGCAGCGAGCCGGGCGCTCAGCGAAGCACGCAATGAAACGGCGAAGGACGCCGTCGACGAAGACAGCCTGGCCGACCAGGCCGATGCACTGGTGGTTCTCGGCATGCTGCAGCAAGCGCAATTGCCCGGTTCCCCCCCGCCTGCCTGGGCGCAAGCGCAGTCGCTACTCGCCGCGCGTGCGGCCGACTCGCACAACTGGCGCGTGCTGGATCCTTGGCTGCGCCTGTGCCTGTTGACCGGCGACGCAGCCGACGCTCGAATTGCAATCGATCGTCTGAACGCCAGCGGCTACATGCCGCTGGAACCCTGGCCGACCATCGCCGGCCAGCCTACGCCCGCAGCCACGCAAGGAGATCACCCCGATGTTCATTAACGGTCCCGAACGAACCCTTATCCCCACCGCAGAGATTGCCGTCATCCTACGCGATTTCCACCCAATTGGCGACGGTTGCATTGACGCCGAGATCGAACTGAAATCTGACGCGAACTGCCACGCTAGCCAAGAGAAGCGAGACGGCCCAATCATGGTCTATGGCATCGTCCGTCTGGAATTCAACGTAGTGGGGGCGCGGCCCGTCGACACGCACAACGGGGCCACCTATGTACCGGTCGGCATCGGCTTCGAGGAAACGCCCGACGACGAGACCGAGAAGGAATACCGCCGTCGCGGCGCTTGGCCGACTCTCCCCGATGCGAGTGGTCTAAAAGCGTTCCCAATGCGTGCCACTGTCTCAGCGAACGGCACTACGTTATTAACCGTGCTGGACGTGAACCCCGCGCCGGCCTGTTTCAAATTCAGCCTGATCATCCAGCGCTCCGATGGAGCACTGGGCGTCATCGACCCCAAAATCCGCAATTGGCCGATGTAACAACGCAGCTCGGGTAATACCCTCGCACTAGCATTCGAGCCATTGTGCTGCAGGATTCGTTGGGGAAGACTTTGCCCCTCGCGGCTGCCCTGCCCGCGAACGCTGGATCCATGCTTGCCGCAACTTGGGGGCCAGGCAAAGAGGACGCGACACTCCGCGCGGCTTGATCAGCCGACGGACTGGGACGGGAGCGCGACAGTGCCATGCGTGGTGCGATAATCGAGCGC
>JBOHYO010000128.1:0-4380 GCA_050737935.1 Rhodanobacteraceae bacterium | reverse complement strand
CTGTGCGGTGGCCATGGGCACAGTGTGCCGGGAAAGCGCCGCTCGCGAAACTCCGCGTGAATCGCAATCGTGCCGATTTCGACCGCACGGGGGGCTTGCCCCCTCACCCAGCGCTACGCGCTCGGCCTGCGGCCGCCTCTCCCCCAAGTGATGAAGCCACTTGGGGGAGAGGGAGTGACAGGGCACGACGTCCTTCCGATCGTCGAATCGCGAATCTCGAGTCCCGAGTCCCGAACACCGAGCCCCGCGTCAGGTCACGTACCGCATTTCCGGCACGGGGGACGCCAGGAAATTGCCTTGCGCGAAATGCACGCCGGCCGAGAACAAAGTCGGCATGCTCGAGGCTTCCTCGATCCATTCGACGACGGTGCGCTTGCCGGCGGCGTGCGCCTGCGAGCACAACTCGCGCACCTTCAGTTCGTTTTCGGAACGGTGGGCGAGGTCCGAGGTCAGCGCGCGGTCGAGCTTCAGGTAATCGGCATCGATGTGCTTCAACGCCTGGAACGAATTGAGGCCGGAGCCGAACTGTTCCAGTTCGAAGGCACCGCCACTCTTGCGCCAGCGCTCGACGAAATCGTGTGCCTGCTTGAGGCAGGTCATCACCTTGGCCTCCGGAACCTCGAAGACGAGCTGCGAAGCCTTGACGCCTGCCGAGGCCAGCTTCTCGTCCACCCAGTCGGCGAGGGTCTCGTCGTGCAGGGTCAACGTGGAAAGCTTGACGAACAGCGTCGTCGGATGCGGCTTGTCCACGGTTTTCCCGAGTGCCTCGATCGCTTTGCCAATGACCCAGCGGTCGATCGTGGTCATGCGGTCGTTGCGCTCCGCGATGGGCAGGAAGTGCGCGGGCAGGACTTCCTCGGTCGGCCCCTGCATGCGCACCAGCACTTCGAAGAATTCACCTTCGTCGCCTTGCAGGCTCACGATCGGCTGGTAGTAGAGAACAAAGCTGTCGTGCTCGAGGGCGGCATCGATCATGTCCAACCACTGCTGTTCGCGGGCCTGTTCGGCCTTGTCGGCAGCGCCTGGATCGTGGATGTCGATGCGGTTGCCACCTTGGCCCGACGCGGCGCGAAGTGCCTCGTCGGCGAGTGAAAACAGTACCTGCGATTTGGCGTTCTTCTCCCCAAGCAGGCTCCCGCCGATGCTGACAGTGAGGCTGGTCGATCGGCCGCCGGCTTCGATGATCGTGGCCTCGACGCTGGTGCGCAGGGCTTCGGCGATTTGCTGGACCTCCGTCTGCGCATGATCGGTCAAGAGGATGCCGAACGAATGGTCGCCGATCCGGCCCGCGCGATCCGATGCGCGCAGCCGCTGCTTGATGGTTTCAGCCAATTGGCGCAGCACGTCGTCCGCGCCCGCGATGCCCACGGTGCCGAGGACGGTGCGGTAGTTGTCGGGTTCGAGGAGCAGCAGCGCCTGGTCGCTGGCGCCATTGATCGCGCCGGCGACGGCCTCGTCGACCAGTTCGAGAAAGTGCGCCCGATTGTAGAGGCCGGTGAGCGGATCCTCGCTCTTGAGGCGACGCAGTTCCTCCTCGGTGCCGGTGTCGGCGGCGGGCAGCCTGAATACGATTTGCTGGCAGGGCTCGCCCTCGTAGGTCGCAGGGGAAAACTCCATCACGGCCTCGAAGGTGCTGCCGTCGCCGCGCTTGGCGGTGAGATCGAGTTTCGGCGGCGGCTTCTCACCTCGTGCCAGGCGCTTCAGCAGATCCTTGAAGTCTGCGGTGTGCTGGGGCGCGACCAAGTCGAGGATGGTCAGCCCCTCGACGTCCTCGAAATTCTCGAAGCCGAACATCTCGAGGTACGCGTTGTTGTCGCGCACATGGGTGCCTTCATGGATGTAGGCGATGGGGTCCAGCGAGGAATCGAGCAGTGCATCGCAGCGCCTCTCGGATTCGCGCAGGGCCGCTTCCAGCTTGCGTACGTTGCGGCGCGTGTTGAGCGCATCGAGCTCGCGACGCACCACCGCCTGCAACTGGTCGTGGCGGTTGCGCAGGCCGATGCCACGAATGCTTTCATGGGCCAGGATGCCGGCCACCGTGTCATCGTTCAGGCGGTCGGTCACCGCGAGCAGGGCCACGTCCTTGCCGGTGGCGTCCAGCGCGCGCGCAATGGACGCGATGGAGATTTCCTTGCATTCCGGATTGGCCAGCACCAGGTCCGGTGTGAACGACTCGAGGCACGCCGCCAGTTCCTCTTCCGTCGAGATGCGCTGGGGACGCAGCGCGATGCCGCTGTTGCGCAGCACGCTGATGGTCTGCTCCGCATCCTCGGCTTGGTCCTCGGCGATGATCAGCTTGGTGATGGGTTCCGGCAACATGAACGACCTTTGGCAAATATCTTCTGGGCAGGCGGCTGTGTTCGGTACCAGGAAGCTTGCACCCGGTACCACTTGACCCGCGTCCGGTACGCGTCCCGATGGGCCTTGCATCTCGAACCGGCAGCGACGCGTCCCGCAGCCCTTTCGGCTGGCCGACAGGGCTTTTTACCCTATCGGGAAGCCCGGCGCCACCGCGGGGATCACAGCGGGCGCTTGGCGAGTTCGCCCGGGACTTCGCGCACCAGCTGCGGCACAAGATAACCGGGAACCCGGGCACGCAACGCATCGACCAGTTCGCGCGCGTGCGCGTCGGCGACCTCGAAATGCGCCGTGCCACGGACCCGGTCGAGTTGGTGCAGGTAGTAGGGCAGTACGCCGAAGGCAAACAATCGCTCCGACAGCTCGGCAAGAACATCGGCGTTGTCGTTGACGCCGCGCAGCAGCACGGACTGGTTGAGCACCGTTGCGCCGGCATCCCTCAGACGCCCGCAGGCCGCGCCAACGCTCGCATCCAGCTCGTTCGGGTGATTCGCGTGGATCACCATGACGCGCTGTAGAGGCAAGTCGGCCAACCACGCGCAGAGTGCTGCATCGATCCGTTCCGGCAGCATCACCGGCAGTCGCGAATGGATGCGCAACCGGATGACGTGGGGCAGCCTGCACAATGCCTCCGTCAGGTTTGTCAACTTTTGTGTCGAGAGCACCAGCGGGTCGCCTCCCGACAGGATCACCTCGCGGATCGACGGGTCGGCGGCGAGGCAGGCGACCGCTTCTTGCCAGGCATGCGCGGCCGCCAGTTCCTCGGCGTAGGGAAAATGCCGGCGAAAGCAGTACCGGCAGTTGACGGCGCAACTACCCGCGGCGATCAGCAACGCGCGCCCGGCATATTTGTGCAGGACCCCGTGTCCGGCGATTGCGGCGAGATCGCCGACGGCGTCGTCGCTGAAGGCCGTTGCCTCCTTGCACTCGGCGAGTTGCGGCAATACCTGCCGGAGCAGCGGATCATCCGGATCGCCGTGCCGCATCCGCATGACGAAGCTTCGCGGCACCTTCAACGGGAAGCCGGCATCGCCGGCGGGCAGGTGCCCAGCCAATTGCGGCAGGCCCAACAGCGCCAGCAGTTCACGCGGATCGGTCACCGCTTCGCGCAACGATTGGCGCCAGTCGGGTAGCGAAAGCGGCTGCGTGGTGTAGCCAATTGCGGTTATCATGGCGGGCCTGTTGCCGGCGCATCGGCCGGAAAACCCACCATTTTAGGTCAATCGCCAGGTCGAGGCCGGATCGTGCCCGGCGGCGACCCGTATCCACGGAGCAAGCAGCATGGCCAACTATGGTCTCAACGACGTCAAGAACGGTCTGAAGGTCATCGTCGACGGCGATCCCTACGTCATCGTCGGCGCGGATTTCATCAAGCCCGGCAAGGGTCAGGCGTTCACGCGCATCAAGATCCGCAACCTGAAGAACGGGCGCGTCACCGAAAAGACCATGAAGTCGACGGACGCGGTGGAGGGTGCGGATGTGGTCGACACCGACATGCAGTACCTCTACAACGACGGCGAGTTCTGGCACTTCATGGATCCCGGCAGCTTCGAGCAGCACATCGCTGGCAAGAATGCGGTGGGCGACGCCGCGCAGTGGCTGAAAGGCGAGGAGGAGTGCATCGTCACGCTGTGGAACGGCACGCCGCTTTCCGTGCTGCCGCCCAATTTCGTGGAACTGAAGATCATCGAGACCGATCCCGGGCTGCGCGGCGACACCTCGGGCGGCGGCGGCAAGCCCGCCAAGCTCGAAACCGGCGCGACCGTGCGTGTGCCGCTGTTCGTCAACCAGGAAGAAGTCATCAAGGTCGATACCCGCACCGGCGAGTACGTGAGCCGGGTGAAGTGATCGGCTGACGATGGCGTAGGCGCGCGCCATGCGCGCGACCCAGGCGCTGCGGATTCCATGGCAGTCGAAGATCGGTCGCGGCCATGGGCCGCTCCTGCAACGTCACCGGCCGAAGCCCTGCTGGATAAAAATGTCTGACGAAGACCCGCGTCCCATCGACCTCCTGATCTCGGC